>NZ_BCQU01000058.1:0-43943 GCF_001552235.1 Actinomadura rubrobrunea NBRC 15275
GCGCGCCGTCGCCCTGGCCGCGCCGCGCGCCGGGCCGCGGGCGGCCGCGCGCTGCGAGGCGGCGACCTCCTTCGGCTGCTCGGCGCCCGCGTCGTGGGCCTGCGGCGGCGGGACCGTCCACATCCACTCGCGCAGGCGCTCCTTCTCGTGGGTCAGCTCGGCGATGTCGTACTCGGCGTACTCGAACTCCGGCGACCAGAACAGCGCGTCGAACGGGCAGACCTCGATGCAGATCCCGCAGTACATGCACAGCGCGAAGTCGATCGCGAAGCGGTCGAGGACGTTGCGGGTCCGGGGGCGCCCGCCGCCCTCGGCGGGCAGCGTCTCCTTGTGCGAGTCGATGTAGATGCACCAGTCGGGGCACTCCCGGGCGCAGAGCATGCAGACCGTGCAGTTCTCCTCGAACAGCGCGATCACGCCGCGGCTGCGCGGCGGCAGATCCGGCTGCACCTCGGGGTACTGACGGGTTATGGACCGCCGCGTCATCGTCCGCAACGTCACCGCCAGCCCCTTGGCCAGCCCGCCTCCTGGTAGCCGTCCCACGGCCCCCATGATTCCGTACGAAACGCCATGGGGGAACGCGGCGGCGTCCGCGTTCGTCCAACCACACGTGAGCCGGGCACGGCGGGACGCCGTCCGACCAGGCCCACAGCACGTCGAGCCGGCGGAGGAGGCCACGTGACCTACGGTGTGGACGATCCCATCGGCACGGGCGGGCCTGGCCCCTCGGCGCACCGCCCGCACCCGCACCACGGGCCGCGGCATCCCGGCCCTCCGTCGATGCCGCCGCCCGGTTGGCGTCCGCCCTATCCCCCGCCGCCGGTGCCGCCGCTTCCGGTGCCGCCGCCCGCCGAGCCCGCGACCAAGGGCGTCCTGTGGGCGTTCGTGCCGCTCTTCACCTTCGGTTTCGGCACGCCGTTCTCGTTCCTGTACGCGGCGGCGCGGCGCCGCTCGCGGAAGCTGGTGGCGGCCTCCCTCGGCTACGGCTCCGCCCTGGGCCTGACGCTGGCGCTGTCGCACACCGGCAACCCGTTCCTCCAGTTCATCGCCCAGACGATGATGTTGGTGCTGTGGATCTCCGGGGCGGTGCACGCCTTCGCCATCCGCCCGTGGGTGTTCCCGCGCCCCGCGCCGCGCAGCCAGGCCAACCAGTACGCGGTGCAGGTCGCCAAGTACCGGCGGACGCTGCGCGAGGAGGCCCGCGCGCTGGCCGCCGAGGACCCCGCGCTGGCCCACGAGCTGCGGATCGGCCGCCCCGACCTGCCGCGCACCTACGACGACGGCGGCCTGGTCGACGTCAACCACGCCCCGCCGCAGGCGCTGGCCACGCTGCCGGGCATGACGCCCGACCTCGTCGACAAGATCGTGCGGCGCCGCGCCGAGCAGGGCGGCTTCGTCTCCGCCGAGGAGCTGTCGGTGGACCTCGACCTGCCGCCCGGCCTGCTGCCGCAGCTGTCCGAGTACGCCATCTTCCTGCCCTGACGCCGTTCCCGGCCGAGTTCCCGGTCGAGTTCCCGGTCGAGTTCCCGGCTGAGGCCCGCGGCGGCGTCCCGTCCGGGTCAGGCGAGCGCGACCTTGAGGACGCCGGTCAGGGCCAGCTGCCCCAGCGACAGCGGCACCAGGTACGCCCAGGCGAGCTTCTGCAGCTGGTCTTCCCGCATCCGCGGGTAGGTGACGCGCAGCCAGATCACCACGAACGCCAGGACGAAGACCTTGAGCAGCGTCCACAGCCAGCCCAGCTCGGCGTTCAGGAACGGGCCCTTCCAGCCGCCCAGGAACAGCACCGTGGTCAGCGCGCACAGCACCACGATCCCGGCGTACTCGGCCAGCAGGAACAGCGCGAACCGCAGCCCGCCGTACTCGGTGTACGGACCGAAGATGATCTCCGAGTCGGCGACGGGCATGTCGAACGGCGGGCGGCGCAGCTCGGCCAGCCCGGCGACGAAGAACACCACCGCGCCCACCGCCTGCCACGGCAGCCACCACCAGCGCCATTCCTCGACGATGCCGCTCAGCGACAGCGTCCCGGCCGCCATCGCCACCGACGACGCGGCGAACACCATCGGCAGCTCGTACGACATCAGCTGCGCGGCCACCCGCATGCCGCCCAGCAGCGAGTACTTGTTGGCGCTGGCCCAGCCCGCCATGATCGCGCCGATCACGCCGACGCCCATCACCGCCAGCGCGAAGAACAGCCCGAGGCCGAGGTCGAGCGCGACCTGCCCGTCCGGCCCCACCGGGACCACCACGAGCACCAGCAGGTACGGGACGATCGCCACCGCCGGGGCCAGCTTGAACACCGTGCGGTCGGCGGCGCGCGGGACCACGCTCTCCTTCTGCGCGAACTTCACCCCGTCCGCCACGAGCTGCGCCCAGCCGTGGAACGCCCCGGCGTACATGGGCCCGAGCCGCCCCTGCATGTGCGCCATCACCTTGTGCTCCGCCTGCCCCACCAGCAGCGGCAGCACGGCGAACGCGGCGGCGACCAGCGCCAGCTTGACGACGATCTCCAGCAGGTCAGGCACCGGGTTCCCGCCCTTCGTCAGGTCGGCCGCCGCGTGCGCCGCCCCGCGCCCGGCCGCCCCGGGGCGGCGGCTCGTCGGCGGCCGCCGGGCCCCAGTCGTCGGGCACGCCGGGCGGGCGCATGCGGCGGCGGCTCGGCGCGCCGTGCCCCTCGCCCGGCTCCTTGGCGCCCGGCCACGGCTTGGCGACGCGCGCGGCCAGCACGAAGTCCTTGCGCAGCGGATGCCCCTCGAAGCCCTCGGGCAGCAGCAGCGGCTTGAGATCCGGATGTCCGTCGAAGACCACGCCGAACATCTCGTAGGTCTCCCGCTCGTGCCAGTTCGCCCCCCGGTAGACGCCGGTGGCGGTGGGCAGCCTCGGGTCGTCCCGGGGCACCCGGGTGCGGATCAGCAGGTGGTGCCGCCGCTCCAGCGAGTAGACGTGCGCGACGACGGCGAAGCCCTCGGTCAGCTCGTCCACGCCGGTCAGCCAGTCGAAGAACCCGCACTCCAGCTCGTCGCGGGCGAACTCCAGGGCGGCCACCCACAGCTCCGGCGGCACGCCGACGGCCAGCCCGCCGTGCGTCTCCTCTGTGGTCACCTCGTCGGCGAACCGCTCCCGCCACGCGGCGGTCAGATCGGCGCTCACCGGCCGCTCCGTCCGTTCTCGTCGCCGTCGTCGTCCGCCAGCCCGGGGATGATCGACGGGTCGTGCTCGGCGGTCCGCCGGCGGCGGCGCCCGCGCTTGGCGGGCCGCGGCGGCTCGAGCGGAATGGTCGCGTCCGCGGCCCCCGCGAGCGGCCCCGCGTCCGAGGGCCTGCTCACCACGGGCCGCTCCTCGGACGTGGACGCCTCGCCGCGGTTCTCCGGGGCGGGCTCGTCCACCGCCGCCACAGGCTGGGTGACCGCCACAGGCTGGGTGACATCGTCGGGCCCGGCATCGGCCCTGGAATCCCGCGCCGAGTCAGCAGCGGCCGCCTGCCCCCGCCCGCTCTCGGCCGAGGCGGTTTCGCCGGCTGCGTCGGGCCCGGTTTCACCACCGCGCCGCGCCTCGGCCTCGTCACGTCCTCCGCCAGATGTCGCGGCGTCGGCCCCACCGGCATCCGGCGCCACCGGCTCGACAGGCTGCGTGACGTCACCCGGTCCAGCAGCAGCCTTGGCGTCCGCCTCGACGACGCCCTGCGTCTGCCCGCTCTCGGCCGAGCGGGAACCCTCGGCAACCGCACGGGACCCGTCACGTCCGCCAGGTCGCGCGGCGTCACCGCTCCCGCCGGCCTCCCGGGCAGTCGGCTCGACGGGCTGCGTGACGTCGGCCGCCCCGGCAACGGACCCAGCATCCGGCTCAGCGACCTCGGCCGCCTGCGTACGGCCGCTCTCGGCTGGGCGTTCTTCGTCGGCGGCCGCACGGGACCGCGGGCCACCACCACGGCGCCCTTCCGCTCCGGCCTCGTCGCCTCCTGCGTGAGCGTCGGCCTCAGCGACCGGCTCGACAGGCTGCGTGACGTCACCCGGTCCAGCAGCAGCCTTGGCGTCCGCCTCGACGACGCCCTGCGTCTGCCCGCTCTGGGCCGAGCGGGACACCTCGGCAACCGCACGGGACCCGTCACGTCCGCCAGGTCGCGCGGCGTCACCGCTCCCGCCGGCGTCCCGGGCAGTCGGCTCGACGGGCTGGGCGGCGTCTTCCGGTGCGGTGGGCTCGGGGAGCACCGCGGTCTGTGCGGCGTCAGAAGCTCGCGCGTCGGTCGTGGCCGGTGCTGCGTCTGGGGCAGGTTGGAGCGGGCGGCGCAAGACCGTGGCCGATAGTGGCCGCGGCGGGGGCGGGGGCGCGACGGGTTCGCCGCCGTTGCCGTAGCGGTCGCCGAGCGACTCCTGGGCGATCTTCTCCTGCAGCCGGACGATGCCGTGCAGCAGCGCCTCCGGACGCGGCGGGCAGCCGGGCACGTACACGTCCACCGGGATGATCTGGTCGACGCCCTTGGTGACGCAGTAGGAGTCCCAGTACGGTCCGCCGCAGTTGGAGCAGGCGCCGAACGAGATCACGTACTTGGGTTCGGGCATCTGCTCGTACAGCCGCCGCACGGCGGGCGCCATCTTGTCGGTGACCGTGCCGGACACCACCATCAGGTCGGCCTGCCGGGGGCCCGGCGCGAACGGGATCACGCCGAGGCGGATGAAGTCGTGGCGGCTCATCGAGGAGGCGATGAACTCGATCGCGCAGCAGGCCAGCCCGAAGTTGAAGACCCACAGCGAGTACCGGCGGCCCCAGTTCAGCACGAACTTGATCGGCTTGGGCGCCATCCTGGCCAGCGGTCCCACGCCGGGCGTCGGCAGGTCAACGGTGCTCATCGGGGCGCTCCCGTCCGGGGCTGTCCGGGCTCACAGCAGCATTCTTACCGGCCGGCCGCGCTGTCAGACCCACGACAGCACGCCCTTCTTGCCCGCGTACGCCAGTCCCGCGGCGAGAAAGCCGAGGAAGACGAACATCTCCCCGAGGGTGGTGAGGCCGTAGCCGGGTGCGGAGAACACCGTCGCCCAGGGGAAGAGGAACACCGCGTCCACGGCGAACACCACGTACAGGTACGCGAACACGTAGTACCGCACGTACGACTGGGCCCAGTCCCCGCCGACCGGGTCGACGCCGCATTCGTAGGTGGTGAGCTTCTCCGGAGTGGGGCGATGCGGGCGCAGCATCCGGTTGGCGGCCAGCGCGCCCGCGACGATGCCGCAGCCGAGGAGCAGCAGCACCGCGACGACCGCGTAGGAGTCGAAGTAGTCCCGCACGGTGACCTCCTGGAGAGCCTTCCGTCAAGTATCTCCGAAAGGTCCCCTCCCGGCCGAACCCGCGGACGCCGACGACTGTCTCTTACATCGTCCCCTCTTTACTGCACACTGAGACGAGACGGGGTTTGAGACTTGTAAGGACGTGACCGGATGAGCACTCCTCCGCCCTCCCCCGGCTGGGAACCCCCCGCCGGCCCTTCCTGGCCGCCGCCCCCTCCGGGCGGTCCCGGCAATCCTCCCGGTTCATCCGGCACCGGAGCGCCCGGCGGTCCACCCGGCGGCGCGGCGCCGCCGCCCCCTGCCGGAGGCCATGCGGGCCCCGGCACTCCGCCGCCTTTCTACCCGCCGCCGGTTCCGGGCGGCCCGATGGGACCGCCGCCGGGTCCGCCGCCCAAGTCGACCAGCGGCGCGCTCATCGCGCTCCTCGTCGGGGGCGGGCTCGTCGTGGTGCTGCTCATCGCCGTCGTGGTGGTGTTCGCCGTGCGCGGCGGAGAGGACATGACCCCGGCCGAACGGCTGAACGCCGCGGCGAGGAACGTGTCGTCCGCGCGGGCCGTCACGTACAACGGCTCGTTCGGCTCGCTCTCCCGGAGCCTCAGCGGCGAGCTCAAGCTCACCAGGAGCGGCCGGATCATCGGCAACGTCACCGCCCAGGGCTCCCAGATCACCGTGCTCTCGGTGGACGACAGGCTGTACGTCAAGGCGGAACGCTCCTATTGGCTGGAGCAGCTCGGCGCCCTGCGGCAGCCGTACTTCCTCAAAAACGGGACGCAGTGGGGCAAGGTGGCCCCCACCGAGGTCGACCTGTCGTTCAAGCGGAAGCTGACGCCGAGCGCGCTGGCCTCCGAGATGCGGTCGAGCGCGTCCTACCGGCTGAGGTCGTCCGAGACCACGGTCAAGGGCCGCAAGGCGGTGCGGGTGTCCTCGTCGCTGGCGACGTTCTACCTGACCGACTCCGACAGCCCCGAGCTGCTGCGGTACGAGTCGACCTACCCGCGCGTCGCGGCCGACGTGACGGTCCAGTCGGGCGGCACCGGCGCCGCGACCGTCACCCAGATCCGCAACACGATCGGCGAGCTGAAGGACTCCTTCGACACCCGCGGCCAGCCCAGCCTCATCGACACCGAGAAGGGGCTGTGCTCCACCAACAGCAACAGCTGCCGGGTGCGCGGGCGGGTGCGTCCCCCGCTCGGCACGAACTCGACCACCCGGATCGAGGTCCGCTACACGCTCAGGGCCGGCACCACGACGGGTCGCGAACTCGGCAACTGCACCACGACGGTGACGGTGTCGTCGTCCCAGCCGGTGTGGGCGGAGTGCCGGGTGTCGGGCGCCGCGTGGCGGAGCTGGTCGCGCAGCGGCGAGACCCGTTACTACGTCAGCGCCGACTTCAGGGTCCCGGGGGCGACCGACGCCGACATCCGGGAGATGCAGTCGGCGCTCGCCCAGGACTGACGGGCGGCGGCGCCGGGGACGCCCGGCGCCGCCCGGGCCCCCTTCCGACCGCCATGATCGACCCGTCCCCGGACGTTGAGACGTAGGTCATAGCGAGGCATCGGCGCTGGGTGGCCGGTACCGCGGCCGAGATGATCGGCGCTTGTGCCTCCGCCGGTCCGGATCGTCCGGCACTCTATGTCTGGCATCGGCAGTCGGGAACAGAGTGGTCGCTGAGTGAGCGTTGAGCAGGAGGGGCCGTCGCGGCACGGCCCCCGCCCCCCACATGCGGAGCCTGAGCATCACGCCGGCTCCGCGCATCCCGCCGTGTCCGACTCCGCCGCGGCGGGCCGTCCCCATCCGGCAGCGGGCGCGCAGGGACCGGCCGGCGGTCCTCCCCCGGGTGCGGCCTCAGGGCCGGCGCAGGGCCCGGGCCCGTCGGACGCCGCGTCCATGCCCGGGCTCGCGGAGACGACCATTCCTGACATACCCGCCGCGACGAGCCCGCCCGGCCAGGCGGGGACGGCCGGCGCGCCCCCGGCTCACGACGCGTCAGGCCCTGCCCGGGCGGGCGGCAGGCCCGGGACGGCGGGGACGCCCGCGGCGGGCCGCGCCCCGCAAGCGGCGCCCGCGTCGGCGAACGGGCCGAGCGCGGGCGGCGGGTCCGCGCCGAGCGGTCCGGCCGGCGGAGGACACGTGCACGGGCCCGCGGACGCAAACGTCGCCCATGGAACGCCCGGGGCCGGTGCGGCCGGCGGATCCGGCCCGGCGTCAGGCGGGATGCACGGCACCGGCGAGCCGCCCGTGGTGCCGCCGGAGCCCGGGGACGTGCTCGTGGCGGGCAGGGGCATGCAGTCGACCGAGCCGGTGGCGATGGAGCCTCCCGCGGGCGGCCCGGCTCCCGCACCGCCCCCGCAGCAACGGCAGGAAGCGCCCAAGAAGGAGAAGAAGTCGCGGGCGTGGCTCGCGGTCGGGGCTGTCGCAGCGGTCGTCGTCCTCGCGGGCGGCGCGGTGGCGTTCGCGCTGCGGTCGGACGGAGACGGGCGTGACGCCGAGCGCGAACGCAAGGCCGATCCGCCGGTGGCGAGCTGGGCCCTGGAGGCGGGGCGCGACCTGCAAGCCGTGCCGGGCCTGCAGTACGAAGGGACGCTCCGCGGCACCGGTGCGCAGGCCGTGCGCATGCGGCTGAAGATGACGCGGTCCGGGGCGGCCACGGGGCGGCTCGTGGTCGGCGCACGGCAGTACGACATGGTGGCGGTGGGCGACGCCACGTACGTGAAGGCGGATGTTGCGTTCTGGCGCCAGTACGGCAGCGACACCGCCCACCCGGAGAACTACGCCGACCGGTGGAGCAAGACGCCCAAAGCGATGCCCGGCTTCGACGTGGCGAAGGTGCTGGCCCCCGAGGCGATCGCCGAGGCGCTCACCAAGGCGAAGGGCGGCACGTCCACCGAGAACGTCGGCGGCACGCCCGCGTACCGGGTGAAGACGGCGAAGGCCCACTACTTCTTCTCCGCGGCGGCGCCGCACCGCCTGCTGCGCGTCCAGGTCGCGGGCAAGGGCGACCCGTCGCTGACGGTCGCGAAGCTGACGCGGTTGGCGCCGGTCTTCGCCGAACTGCGGCCGCGGGTGGCCGCGCTGGTGGGGGCCGCCGATCCGACGGTGCGGTTCCGGGCGGGCCGGCTGTCGTTCATCAACTGCAACGAGAACGTCAGCGGCTGCACGGTGAGCGTCCCGGCGACGCTGACCGTGCCGGAGGACGGGCCGGTCCCGGACGGGACGCGCGCGCAGCTGCGCGCGGCGATCACCGCGGAGGGCCGTCTGCTGGGGACCTGCACGGGGTCGGGCCTGGTGCCGGCGAACCGTTCGCTGGTGCTGCGCTGCACGGTGCGCAGCCCGGCGTGGCGGGCGTGGATGCGGCAGGCCCGCGACACGCCCGGGGAGCACGCCTACGAGGCGCAGGCGCGGGTCGTCGGCCAGGCGTTGACGGCGGCGGACGTCGCCAAGCTGCTGGCCCGTCTCGACCGGGAGCGCGCCGCGCTGGCGCCGAGCCGCAGTCGCAGCCCCGCCCCCAAGACGTCGGTGGCCGTGTCGCCCGCACGTCCGTGACGGTTTGGGGCGATTGGTGCCATCCGTAAGGCGGTATTCCGGTGCGCCGCAGGTGACAGGGGACGGGGTCGGTTAGGAAGAGCCGATTCGCGGCTCTCTATAGTGCAGACGTGGAATCCGTGCCATCGGGGAGCGACGGCTCCCCCGCCAAGCCTCCGCGACTGGTCCGGCGTCTGCATGTCGACCTGTGCCGCCTGGCCAGCTGCCTGTGTCGCCGGTGAGCACGGGGGTCGTCCCGGTTGTGTCACCCCGGCACGGTTTCACGGCCTCCTTGAGAGTCGACCAGCCTCCGAGAAGAGAAATCAGATTCCGGACATACCATGAAGGTAAGCCTAAGTAGCATCACGTTCCCGGGCGCCTCCCCCGGGACGGGTGCTGCGCGTCGAGGAGGTCTTCCTCTGTGACCAAACAGGTCCAGCAGCTCGACCGCGTCATCATCCGTTTCGCCGGTGACTCCGGCGACGGCATGCAGTTGACCGGCGACCGCTTCACCCAGGAGACCGCGGCCTTCGGCAACGACTTGTCGACGCTGCCGAATTTCCCCGCAGAGATCCGCGCCCCGGCCGGGACGCTGCCCGGCGTGTCGAGCTTTCAGCTGCACTTCGCCGACCACGACATCCTGACGCCCGGCGACGCGCCGGACGTCCTGGTGGCGATGAACCCGGCGGCGCTGAAGGCCAATCTGCCCGACCTGCCGCGCGGCGCCGACCTGATCATCAACACCGACGAGTTCACCAAGCGCAATCTGGCCAAAGTCGGCTACTCCGGCAATCCGCTGGAGGACGACTCGCTCAGCGAGTACCGCGTGCACGCGCTGCCGCTGACGTCGATGACGGTCAACGCGCTCGCCGACTTCGACATCTCCAAGAAGGACGCCGAGCGCGCCAAGAACATGTTCGCGCTCGGGCTGCTGTCGTGGCTGTACCACCGGCCCACCGAGGGCACGATCGCGTTCCTGGAGCGCAAGTTCGCCCGCAAGCCCGAGATCATGAAGGCGAACATCGCGGCGTTCCGAGCGGGCTGGAACTACGGCGAGACCACCGAGGCGTTCTCGGTGTCGTACGAGGTCAAGCCCGCCGAGCACGAGCCGGGGCTGTACCGCAACATCACCGGGAACACGGCGCTGGCCTACGGGCTGGTGGCGGCGGGCGAGCGCAGCGGGCTGCCGGTGTTCCTGGGCTCCTACCCGATCACCCCGGCGTCCGACATCCTGCACGAGCTGTCCAAGCACAAGCGCTTCGGGGTGCGGACGTTCCAGGCCGAGGACGAGATCGCCGCGGTGGGCGCGGCGCTGGGCGCCTCGTTCGGCGGCTCGCTGGGCGTGACCACCACCTCCGGCCCGGGCATCGCGCTCAAGAGCGAGACGATCGGCCTGGCGGTGGCGACCGAGCTGCCGCTGGTGGTCGTCGACGTGCAGCGCGCCGGGCCGTCCACGGGCATGCCGACCAAGACCGAGCAGGCCGACCTGCTGCAGGCCATGTTCGGCCGCAACGGCGAGGCGCCGGTGCCGGTGGTCGCGCCGCGGTCGCCGTCGGACTGCTTCGACGCGGCGCTGGAGGCCGCCCGCATCGCCGTCAAGTACCGCACCCCGGTGGTGCTGCTGTCGGACGGGTACCTGGCGAACGGGTCCGAGCCGTGGAAGCTGCCGGACGTGGACTCCCTCCCGAAGATCGAGCCGGGCTTCGCCGCCGCCGACCCGTCCGACCCGGAGGGGTTCCAGCCGTTCAAGCGCGATCCCGAGACGCTCGCGCGGCCGTGGGCGATCCCCGGCACGGCGGGGCTGGAGCACCGCATCGGCGGTCTGGAGAAGTCCGACGGGGCGGGCAACATCTCCTACGACCCCGCCAACCACGACACCATGGTGCGGCTGCGTCAGGCGAAGGTGGACGGCATCGCCCGCGACATCGAGCCGCTGGCCGTGGACGACCCGTCCGGCGAGGCGCGCGTGCTGGTGCTCGGCTGGGGCAGCACGTACGGCGCGATCTCGGCGGCGGTGCGGCGCGTCCGCAAGGCGGGCCGTCCGGTCGCCCAGGCGCACCTGCGGCATCTCAACCCGTTCCCCGCCAACACCGCCGAGGTGCTGCGCTCCTACGACAAGGTGCTGGTGCCGGAGATCAACCTCGGCCAGCTGGCGCTGCTGCTGCGCGCCCGGTACCTCGTCGACGTCATCGGCTACAACCGCGTCCGCGGCCTGCCGTTCAAGGCCGAGGAGCTGGCGGGCGTCATCCAGGATGTGATCGACAGTGAGTGACAACGGGGTGAACGGCACCAACGGGGCGAACGGCAGCGGCGGCAACGGGCTCGGCGCCCTGGCGCTGGTGCCCAAGGCGGAGCAGAAGCAGACCCTGAAGGACTTCAAGACCGACCAGGAGGTGCGCTGGTGCCCCGGCTGCGGGGACTACGCGATCCTGGCGGCGGTCCAGTCGTTCCTGCCGGAGCTGGGGCTGCGCCGCGAGAACATCGTGTTCGTCTCCGGCATCGGCTGCTCGTCGCGGTTCCCGTACTACATGAACACCTACGGGTTCCACTCGATCCACGGCCGCGCCCCGGCGATCGCGACGGGCCTGGCGGCGTCCCGCCCCGACCTGTCGGTGTGGGTGGTGACCGGCGACGGCGACGCGCTGTCGATCGGCGGCAACCACCTGATCCACGCGCTGCGCCGCAACGTCAACCTGAAGATCCTGCTGTTCAACAACCGGATCTACGGGCTGACCAAGGGGCAGTACTCGCCCACCTCCGAGTTCGGCAAGATCACCAAGTCGACGCCGATGGGCTCGCTGGACGCGCCGTTCAACCCGATCTCCCTGGCGCTCGGGGCGGAGGCGACGTTCGTGGCGCGCACCATCGACTCCGACCGCAAGCACCTGCAGTCGGTGCTGCGCGAGGCCGCCCAGCACAAGGGCACCGCGCTGGTGGAGATCTACCAGAACTGCAACATCTTCAACGATGGAGCGTTCGAACCGCTGAAGGACCCGCAGGTCCGCGACGACGTCACCATCCGGTTGGAGCACGGCCAGCCGGTGGTGTTCGGCAAGGACCGCCAGAAGGGTCTGCGGCGCTGCCCGACGGGCGGCTTCGAGGTGGTGAACGTCGCGGACGTGGACCCGTCGGAGATCGTGGTGCACGACGTCCACAACCCCGACCCGTCCCAGGCGTTCGCCCTGTCGCGGCTGGACTCGCCGTCGTTCGAGCACACTCCGATCGGCATCTTCCGCAAGGTGGAGCGCCCGTCCTACGACGAGCTGCTGCGCGCCCAGGTGGAGGAGGCCGTGGCGAAGGAGGGCAAGGGCGACCTGGCCGCCCTGCTGGCCAGCGGCGACACCTGGCGCATCGACTGACGGCCGGCGGCCGCGGAGGGCTCGCCCTCGGGCGGACGAGACCGAGCCGGGCGGCGGGCGCGCCCCGGTGGGCGGCCCCGCCGACGTGACGGCCGTGCGACGCGGGCCGGTCCCCGACGGGGGTCGGCCCGCGTTCTCGCGTCCGGCGGGCTTCTGCGCGGGCGGCGCCGGACCTTTGACCAGGGCCACGTCGGGCCGGTACTCGCCGTGGTCGCCGTTGGCGTCGGCGACGGCCCGGCGGACCAGGCCGGCCGGCCAGTCGCCGCCGCCGTCGGCGCGGTCGGCGCCGCGGCCTGCTCGCGCTTCGGGAGCGGCGCCGAGTCCGGCGTGACCGGATTCGGTCGCATCCGCGGTGCGGCGTCCCTCCGGGTACTGCAAGACTGGCGCAATCGCTAGATCATCTGAAGATCGCCGTGCGGTCGGCTGGGTAAGGCAGGGTCGGGCAGCCAGGTTGTCGGTCGGCGGGCCGAGCCGCCGGGGAGGTGACGATGCGGGTCATTCCGCGCCGCAGCAGGGACCGTGACCGTTCGCGCGTCGCCGTGCCGGGACACGACGAGCAGCAGTCCGCCGCCGCGGAGCGGGAGCCGCCGTCGCGCGCGTCCGCCGACGCCGCGCCGTCCGCTCCGGGCGGCGGCGGGCCGGACGGCGGCGCGGAGCAGTCTGGCGGCGCGAGCGCGTCGGGACGCGGCGAGACGTCCCCCGGGAGCACGAAGACGTCCGAGAAGACGTCCGAACGGCGCGGGAGACGCCGGCGGCGGAAGAAGAAGGGCAAGGCCCGGCACGGGCAGCCCGCTCCGCACTCCGAGCGCGCCGAGGCGCCCGCCCAGCCCGTCACCGTCCCCCTGGAGGGCGAACGAGGCGTGGGGCTGGGCATGGACCGCCCGGGCTTCACCACGCTGCCCGGGGACCCCGACAGCCGGCGCCGGGCGCGCGCGGCGGCGCGCCTGCGCGAGGCGGCCGAGGTCAAGCGGAGCCGGGCCGCGTACCGGCGGCGCTACGCCGACGCCGAGCAGGCGGCGCGGGCGCACCGGTCCGCGCTGCTCGTCATGGTGGTCACGCTGGGGCTGCTGATCGCGGCGGTGGCGGTGAGCGGCGCGATGATCGCCGCGTCGATGCGCACCCGGCCGGTGGCGCTGGCCGCGCCGCTGCAGATCTTCCCGGTCACGCACACGACGCCGGGGCAGTGCCCGGCGGGCACGCCCGGGGTCACCGGGCAGACGGCGAGCGGGCCGACCTGCTACCGGCTGGCGCAGGGCATCGCGATCCGCGAGGTCGCCGAGCTGCGCACGCAGCGCAACGACGACAGCGGCGCCTACGACGTGGCCATGACGCTGCGCAAGCGCGACCGCGCGGCGTTCGCCGAGCTGACCCGCGCGACGGTGGGCCGCGACCTGGCGTTCGTCGTGCGGGACCGGCTCGTCACGGCGCCGCGGGTGGACATGCCGATCCTGGACGGCCGGATCGTCATCACCGGCTCCGCCGACCGGGCGCAGGCCGACCGCCTGGTGCGCGATCTCAAGGGCCGCTGACCGCGGCGCCGGTGTCACCGGTCGCCGCGGCGGCCGCCGCGGGCGTCACATCTGCGGAAGCTCCTCGCCCTGGACGGCCTGGATCTCCAGTTCCACGCGCAGGCGCTCGCCGACCGCGGCGATCCCGGCCTCCAGGATGTCGTTGTAGCGGATGCCGAAGTCGGCGCGGCGCAGCTCGGTGGTGGCGCGGAACGCGGCGCGGGTGCCGCCCCAGGGGTCGGGGCCGGTGCCGAGGTAGGTCAGGTCGAGGTCGACGGGGCGGGTGACGCCGTTGAGGGCGAGCCGTCCGTGCAGGGTCCACCGGTCGGTGCCGAGCGCGGTCAGCCCGTCGCCCTCGTACTCGATCACCGGGTGGACGTCGACGTTGAGGAAGTCGGCCGACCGCAGGTGGTCGTCGCGCAGCTTGTTGCCGGTGTCGATGGACGCGGCGTCGATGCGCGCCCGCACCCGGGACGCCTCCACCGGCTCGGCGATCTCGATGCGTCCCGAAAAGGACCCGAACCGGCCGCGCACGCTGGACAGCCCGAGGTGCCGGGCGACCGCGGAGACGCTGGAGTGCACCGGGTCGATCGTCCACGGGCCGGGCGGCGGCAGGTCGGACCCGCCCGCGCGGGCCAGCGCGACCGTGCCGAGGTCGGCGGCGCCCGAGCCCGGCACGATCAGCGTGGCGGCGTGCGGGGCGTAGCCGACCGCGGTGAGGATCACCGTGTAGGTCCCGGCGGGCAGCGGCCCGGCGGCCAGCCGCCCGTCCTCGTCGGCCTCCACCCGCGCGACCTGCCGCCCGGTCAGGTCGGTGACGGTGGCGACGGCGTGGCGCACCGCCCAGCCGTCCTTGGTCCGCACGGTGCCGCGCAGCCCTCGGGTGTCGCTCATGGTCCGCATTCCGTTCACGCGTCGGGGTGGCCGAGCACGATGTCGTGCCCGTCGCGGCCGTCGCCGTGCAGGGTCACCGCCGTGGCGACCGGCGGGTAGCCGGAGGCGATCACGGTGTACTGGCCGCCGGTCAGGTCGGTGAAGGCGTACTCCCCGTCCGGCCCGGTGATCATCTGGGCGACCACGGTGCCGGCGCCGTCGACGAGCGTGACCCGGGCGTCGGCGACGGGCCGGCCCGCCTCGTCGCGGACGGTGCCGCGGACCTGGACGCCGGGCCGCAGCTCGACGTCCAGCCGGGTGGCGCCGTTGCCGGCGACCTCGGCCTGCAGGGCGACGGGGCGGTGCCCCTCGGCGCTGACGGCGACGGTGTAGGAGCCCGCGGGCACCTCCCGGAGGGCGAAGGCGCCGTCGGCGCCGGTGCGGGCGCTGCCCACGACCTCGCCGCGCACGTCGGTGGCCACCACGGTGGCGCCTTCGACCGGGGCGCCGTCCGGGGCGCGCACGGTGCCCGTCAGGCCGCCGCCGCCCGCCAGGTCGAGGTCGAAGTCGAGCGGCTTGTCGCCGACGACGAGGGTGGCGGCCTGCGGTTCGTGCTCGGCGGACGCGGCGATCAGCACGTACGTGCCGGGGCCCGGCGTGCGCAGGGCGTACCGCCCGTCGGCCCCGGTCAGGGCGCGGCCGAGCTGGCGCCCGGCCACGTCGATGAGCGTGAGGGCGGCGGAGGCGACCGGTCCGCCGCCCGGTCCGCGCACCACGCCCCGGAGCTGGCCGCCGTCGCCGTCTCCGGGGGCGGTGTCGAGCTCGCTGGCGGACGCCGACTGCGGCCGGAGCATCGCGGTGTCGGTCGCCGCGGGTCGGGACGCGGCGGGCTGAGGCGCCACGCCGTTGGGGATCGCGGACAAGGGGTCCGCGGAGGGGTGGGCCGCCGCGCCGTTCGGGCTCTGCTCGATGCCGACGCCCAGGACGCCGCCGGCGCCGACGGGCACCAGCCGCTCCGCCGCGTCGGCGGGCGCCTCGTAGCCGCGCGCGTGCCCGCCCGTCGACCCGGTCCCGGCCGCGCCGGGACCGTCCGCCGAAGCCCCGGCGGGCGCGGGGCCCGCCGCGGTGTCGGACCGCGCCGCGGCGGCCGCGCGCCCGCTGCGCAGCGGCAGCTCCTTGAGCGCCAGGACGGCGAGCAGCCCGACGACGGTGACCGGGATGCCGAACAGGAACACGTGCTGCAGCGCGTTGGTGAACGCGTCGAGCACCCATCCCCGGAACGGCTCGGGCAGCGCGTGGATCTCGTCGGGCGAGCCGAGGTGCCGCCCGCCCGCCGGGGCGCTGACGCCCGCGGCGCTCATGCGGTCGCTCAGCTCGCTGGTGAGGCGGTTGGTGAGGACCGCGCCGAACCCGGCCACGCCCATGGCGCCGCCGAGGTTGCGGAAGAACGACACGCCGGAGGTGGTGGCGGCCAGGTCGCTGCGGTCGGCGGCGTTCTGCGCGGCCAGCATGAGGATCTGCAGGGTCAGGCCCATGCCGAACCCGAGCACCGTCAGGTCGACGCCGATGACCAGCTCGCCGGAGTCGGTGTGCAGCCGCGACAGCAGGTACATCGCCACCGCGGACAGCACCATGCCGATCACCGGGAACGCCTTCCACCGTCCGGTGCGGGTGACGACCTGGCCGGAGGCGGTGGAGGAGACGAACATGCCGAGCACCAGCGGCAGCGTCATCAGCCCGGACGCCGTGGGGCTCATGCCCTTGACGATCTGCAGGAACTGCGGCATGTAGATCATGCCGCCGAACATCGCGCAGCCCAGCGCGGCCGAGGCGAGGCTGGTCAGCACGAACGTCGGGTTGCGGAACAGCCGGGGCGGCAGGATCGGCTCGCGCGCGATCCGCTCGGCGACCACGGCCAGCACCAGCAGCACGGCGGCGGCGGCCAGCAGCCCGTACGTCCAGCCGGACGCCCACGCGAACTCCTTGCCGCCCAGCGACAGCAGCAGCATCAGCACGGCGGCGCCGCCGGTGATGGTGAACGCGCCGAAGACGTCCAGCCGGGTGTCGCGCTTGACCTTGGGCAGCGTGAGCACCTTCTGAATCACCAGGAAGGCGACCACGGCCAACGGGACGCACGCGTAGAAGCACCAGCGCCAGCCGAGCCCGTCGGCGTCCACGATGAACCCGCCGAGCAGCGGGCCCGCCACGGTGGACACCCCGAACACCGCGCCCATGTAGCCGGCGTAGCGGCCGCGTTCGCGCGGCGAGACCACGTCGCCCAGGATGACCTGCGCCAGCGCCGACAGACCGCCCGCGCCCAGGCCCTGCACGGCGCGGGCCGTGATCAGCTCCCCCATGTTCCGCGACAGGCCCGCGCCCACCGAGGCGAGCACGAACAGCAGCAGGGAGGTCTGGAACATCAACTTGCGGCCGAACAGGTCCGACAGCTTGCCCCACAGCGGGGTGGACGCCGTCATGGTCAGCAGCGTGGCGCTGGCCACCCAGGACAGCTGGTCCTGCCCGCCGAGATCCCCGACGATCGTGGGCAGCGCGGTGGACACGATCGACGTGGAGATCATCGACGTGAGCATGCCCAGCAGCAGGCCCGTGAGGATCTGCAGGATCTGGCGATGCGTATAGTGCACCGGCGCCTCGTCGCGCGGTGCGGCATGCCGCCCGCCGACCTCCGGCGTCGCGCTGGCTCTCGTCACACTGCCCCCATAGCAGGTCAATTACCTGTGCTCTGCACATATCCTAGGTAGTCGCTTGTTTACTTGCAAACCAGGCGATACTGAGGCCCGTGTCAACGGGAGAGGAAACACCGGACGAACGGGACCGGAGCGCGGTCGACGGACCGCCGCGTCCGGCCCGGCGGCCGGACACGGGCGCCTCCGATCGCCCCGCCGCGCGGCGCGACCGGCCCCGGGACCGCGAGGCCACCCGGCGGCGCCTGCTGGAGGCCGCGCGGGACCTGTTCGGCGAGCACGGCTACGACGGCGTCACCGTCCGCATGATCGCGGCGGCCGCGGACGCCAACGCGGCCCTCGTGCACCGCTACTTCGGCTCCAAGGCCGCGCTGTTCGCCGAGGTGCTGGCGGGCGAGTCGACGCTGGCCGGGGTGATCGGCGGCGGCGACGCGGCGGGCCTGCCCCGGCGGCTGGCCGAACACGTCGTCCGCGCCGTGCACCGCACCGCCCCCGGACCCCTGCCGCGGATGGTCGACCGCTCCGTCGGCAACCCCGAGGTCCAGGCCATCCTCCGCGAGCACACCGAACGCGTCCTGGTCGAGCCGCTGGCCGCCCGGCTGGACGGCCCCCACGCCCGCGCCCGCGCCACCCTCGCCGCGCAGCTCATCATGGGCATCGGCCCCGTCCGCCGCATGTTCGGCCTGGACGACCTGCGCGCCGCCGACCCGTCCGAGCTGACCGAACGCCTCACCGCGATGTTCACCGCCGCCCTTGCCGGCCCGGCCCCCGCCTGGTCCCACGCCTCCCGGACCGGCTTCGGCGAGGCGTGATACGTCACCGGACGCAGCCCCGGCGGACCGGATACGGCGACGGGAGGAGACTCAATCATCTTGAGGGCGGAGCGGCCGTCCCCCGAGACCGGCATAGGGTTCTGGCCATGAGGCTGGGGGGAGCGCGCACACTCCGGGAGCGATGGGGCAGGGCCGGACGCGCCACCCGCTGGACGGCCGCCGCGGCGGCGGTCGCGGCGGCGGCCGCAGGCGGCGGGCTGGCATGGAACGCGGCGTCCGGCGAACCGCCCGTCACTTCGCGGCACCAGCGCATCCAGGTCGTCGACGGACCGAAGGACGACCAGCGCGTCTGGCTCGACACCACCTTCTTCGCGCCCGTGGGCGCCGCCAAAGGCCCGGCCGTGCTGCTGGCCCACGGGTTCGGCGGCTCCAAGGACGACATGCGCGCCGAGGCCGAGGAGCTCGCGCGCGCCGGATACGCGGTGCTGACCTGGTCGGCCCGCGGGTTCGGCGCGTCCACCGGGCAGATCGCCCTCAACTCCCCCGACTACGAGGTCAAGGACGTCCGGCAGCTCATCGACTGGCTGGCGCGGCGCCCCGAGGTCGTGCTGGACCGGCCCGGCGACCCGCGCGTCGGCATCGCCGGCGCCTCCTACGGCGGCGCGATCGCGCTGATGACGGCCGCCCACGACCCCCGCGTGGACGCCATCGCCCCGCAGATCACCTGGTACAGCCTGTCCGACGCGCTGTTCCCGAACGCCACCGGCGAAGGCGCCGACGCCGGCGTCTTCAAGAAGCTGTGGGCCGGGATCTTCTTCACCGGCCAAGGCGGCCAGGACCCGTGCGGACGGTTCCTGCCGTCCCTGTGCTCGATGTACCAGGAGGTGGCCGAGTCGGGGCGTCCCACCCCGGAGGCCGTGGAGACGCTGCGCCGCTCCAGCCCCGCGTCGGTCGCCGCCCGGATCACGGTGCCGACGCTCCTGATCCAGGGCCAGTCGGACTCGATGTTCCCGCTCGACCAGGCCGACGCCAACGCCCGCGCGATCGCCCGCAACGGCGCGCCGGTGTCGGTGGTGTGGTTCCAGGGCGGCCACGACGGCGGCGACCCCGAGACCGAGCGCGTCCGGCGGCTGGTCCGCGACTGGTTCGACCGGCGGCTGCGGGGCGACGCCGACGCCCCGCCCGTGGCCGGCTTCACGGTGACGCGGGCGGGCGGCATCGACTCGGCCAGCCAGCAGCTGGTCGTGCGGGCCGCGTCCACCGACAGGTACCCGGGGCTGGCGGGCGCCTCCCGGCGGACCGTCCCGCTGTCCGGGCCCGAGCAGACGGTCCACAACCCGGCGGGCGGCTCGCCGCCCTCCATCTCGGCCCTCCCCGGGCTCGGCGCTCTCGGCGGCCTCGCCGACCTGGGCGGCGCCGGCGCGATGGCCGGGCGGCTCCCGGCCGACATGCCCGGCCAGTCCGCCGTGTTCGACTCGCCGCGCCTGACCGAGCCGCTGCAGCTCACCGGCGCGCCGACGGTGCGCGTCCGGGTCCAGGCCGACGGCGACGCGACGCTGTTCGCCAAGCTGTACGACGTCGCGCCCGACGGGACGGCGACGCCCGCCCGCCGCCTGGCCGCGCCGCTGCGCGTGCGGGACGCGGCCGGCGGACGCGAGGTCGCCGTCACCCTCCCGGGCATGGACTACCGGTTCGACCGCGGGCACCGGCTGCGCCTCGTCCTGTCCACCACCGACATGGGATTCGCCACGCCCGCCGAGCCCGCCTCGTACAAGGTGCGGGCCGTCTCGGGGCTCACGGTGCCGACCGTCCCGTCGCTGACCACGCCGCCCGCGCCCGTGCCCGCGTGGGTGTGGGGCCTGCCCGCGGCGGGCCTGGCCGCCGCCGCGGCGATCGTGCTCACGGGCCGCCGCCGCGGCCCCGCCCGGGACTTCGACCCGGCGCTCGCCGACGTCCCGCTGCAGATCACCGGGCTGACCAAGGCGTACAAGAACGGGCACAAGAACGGGCACCTGGCCGTCGACGACCTGTCGTTCCGCGTGGAGAAGGGGCAGGTGCTGGGTCTGCTCGGCCCGAACGGCGCGGGCAAGACGACCACGCTGCGCATGCTGATGGGCCTGATCCACCCCGACGCCGGGGAGATCCGGATCTTCGGGCACCGCGTCACGCCCGGCGCGCCGGTGCTGTCGCGGCTCGGGTCGTTCGTCGAAGGGCCCGGGTTCCTGCCGCACCTGTCCGGCCGCGACAACCTCGACCTGTACTGGCGCGCCACCGGACGTCCGCCCGAGGAGGCGCACGTCGACGAGGCCCTGCGCATCGCCGGGCTCGGCGCCGCCCTGGACCGTTCCGTCCGCACCTACTCGCAGGGCATGCGGCAGCGGCTCGCCATCGCCCAGGCCATGCTCGGCCTGCCCGACCTGCTGGTGCTCGACGAGCCCACCAACGGCCTGGACCCGCCGCAGATCCGCGAGATGCGCGAGGTGCTGGTGCGGTACGCGGCGGCCGGACGCACCGTCATCGTGTCCAGCCACCTGCTGGCCGAGGTGGAGCAGACCTGCACGCACGCGGTGGTCATGTCGCGCGGACGGCGCGTCGCGGCCGGACCGGTCGCCGAGATCGTCGGGTCCGGGCGGCGCCTGGAGGACGCGTTCCTGGAGATCATCGGAAGCGGAGGGACGGCGTGAGCGGTGTCGAGGAGGCCGCGGCGACGGTCATCGGGGCGACGGCGGCCGACGCGGCCGCGGCGCCCGGCTACCGCGCGCGGCGGACGCTGCCGCTGCGCGTGGAGGCCGTCCGGCAGTTCCGGCGCCGCCGCACGCTGGTGGCGTTCGGCATCCTGCTGGTGCTCCCGTGGGTGCTGGTCGCCGCGTTCCTCATCGGCGGGGACCCTCCGGAGCCCGGCGAGGCGCCCGGCCTGGTGACCGTCGCGACGGAGAGCGCGATGAACTTCGCGCTGTTCGCGATGTTCGTGTCGGTCGGGTTCCTGCTGGTCGTCGCCGTGGCGCTGTTCTGCGGCGACACCGTCGCGAGCGAGGCGGGCTGGTCGTCCCTGCGCTACCTGCTGGCCGCGCCGGTGCCGCGCGCCCGGCTGCTGCGCCAGAAGCTGGTCGTCGCGCTGGCGTACGCGGCGGCGGCCGTGCTCACCGTGCCGCTGATGTCGCTGGCGGCGGGCACGGTCGCGTTCGGCTGGGGCGACGTGCGGCTGCCCGGCGGCGGCAGCGTCCCCGTCGGCACGGCCCTCGAACGCATGCTCATCGTCGTCGCGTTCGTGCTGGTCAGCGAGCTCGTGGTGGCGGCCCTGGCGTTCCTGCTGTCGGTCACCACCGACTCGCCGCTCGGCGCCGTCGGCGGCGCGGTCGGCCTGGTGATCGTCAGCAACATCCTGGACGCCGTGACCGCGCTCGGCGGCTGGCGCGAACTCCTGCCCACCCACTGGATGTGGGCGTGGACCGACGCCCTGCAGCCGCAGATCCAGTGGACCGGCATGGCCAAGGGCGCCGCCCTGTCGGTGACGTACTCCCTGGTGCTGTTCGCGCTGGCCTTCCGCCGCTTCCGCGACCGCGACGTCGTCTCCTGACCGCCGGAGCCGCGGCACACGCCGCCACGGCCCTGGTTCCGCCGCCGCGCCTTGGTACGTCCCGCCGCGACGTCGCCACGCGACACCGCGCACGGCCGCACGACCTCGGCGACCAGCCCGTCGCAGCGCCGCTCGTCGATGGCGCCCAATGGCCACCTGGCCGCCCGGCTCATTCGCCGCCTGGGGGCCGCGCAGCCCAGCACGATCGCACAGAGCCGCGCCAGGTCGACGCCCGCGTCCAGCAGACGCCGCAGGCGCGCCGCACGTCGAACCGGTCCGGGTCGCTCGGGGTCGCGCTTGGCGCCCGCGACCGGCACCCGGACCACGTCGCCCTTGCGGATTTCGGCCTCCGCGAGCCAGACGTCCCGAGTGGCGCAGCGACTCCTCAATCGCCGCGTCCAGCGGGGCGGGGTGGCGGCGGACCAGCGCGACCTGGTCGGGATGGCTCACCAGGTGCCACACGGCGCCTGACGCCTACGCCCCCGCGCCAAGCCGCTCCGACCATCGGCACCTGACAAAAAATTCGGTCGAACACGACGAGATCGGTGCCTAAACTCGGCAAACCTCGACTGGGTCTGCACCATCGCAGGAATCAGGGTTTACGTCATCGCCACCGCGGGGGAGATGATCGACATGGCCCGGCAGCAACTCGTCAAGCGTCCGAAACCCCCACGCCGTCCCTGCCCGCTCGACCTGCGCACCCCATCCGGCCGCCTGCTGCCCTACTGACGCGGCGCAGGCCGCAAGCGCGGGCGCGGCGCATGGCGCGACGGCGCACGGCTCCGGTCAGCGGACGCGCGGTGATCCGGCCGACCGCGGCGACCGCCGGATCACCGCGCGACGCCGTCCAGGAAACGGGCGCGGTCGACCACGACCCGCTCGACGATCCCGTCGCCGACCACCGTTCCGCGGTCGTCCGTGGCGGACACGGCGAACGACAGCCGCCTGCCGTCGACGGCGGTCAGTTCGGCCGTCACCGTGACCCGTGCCCCCACCGGGCTCGCCGCCCGGTGATTCAGCTCCACCCGCGTGCCGACCGACGTCCGCCCCTCTCCCAGGCGTCCCGCGACGGCCCGAACCGTCGCGGCCTCGGCCAACGCCAACAGACGCGGCGTCGCCAGCACCGGCACGTCACCGCTTCCGACCCGCTCAGCGGTGTCGTCCCGGCCCACCGTGACCTCGATGTCAGCACGCAGCCCCGGCCCCAACTCCATGCCCGCCACGTTAACCCTCTCCCACACACCGGACGCCGCGAACGCCTACCGCACGCGCTACCAGCGTTGAGCCGCGACGCCGCTCCGCCGCCGACCGGCCGGTGAACTGGCGACGCCATCCGCGGCGCCAAGCAATCTTGTCTTGCTCAAGCCCCCCTTGTTAGCCCACACCTCGGCGACAATGCCCCCCACGTCCCAGCCCGCTCGGCCTCACCCCTCCTGCCTTACTGACACGGGATGGTGCGAACCGACGCGAGCAGGGCACTATTCGCGGTTCTGATCGTCCGGAACGGGTCCATTGAAGTCGGGCTCAACGGTCGCGGCTTCGACCTGGACCGGAACCTCCGCCCCCAGCCATGTCCGAACCATTGCGATCTCGTCCTCCGTCAACGTCAGTTCTTGCTCCTCAGCGCGATTGAGCACATTCCGCACGAAGGCCACGGCGATCTGCTCCGCCGTCGGCGGCGGCTGTTGGTACAGCGGACACCCGCCGTAAGCGGTGCCGCGCGCGACGAATGCGACCGTCTTGCGGCTGACGGCATGCCCTTGCTCCCGCAGCCGGTCCCGCGACCAGCCCGTGCACTCCGTCAGATTGAACTGGTGGGCGTGGACGTAGTCGGACAGCGTTCGATAGATCGCCGGCCACGACTCCTGGGGCAGCCGCGGAAGCCCGGTCAGCTCCGCCAGACGCTCGATGGGCTCGGGCAGAACGGCACCCCACGACATGGTGACCGCATCCGCTGGAGCAACGTGCCGACTCTCGTCCCACAACAGGTGCTGCGACATGCGCAGGTGGGGCAGATTCAGACTGTTCACCGCCCGGGCGAAACCGTGGAAGCCGAACCAGTCGGTCTCGTTGATCACCCCACCCAGTCGGTCGCGCACCTGCTGCGCCAACGCCGCCATGTTCAAGGGAGTAGACGCGTTGTCGTACTCGGCCGTAACCAGCGACCGGAACGCCTGGTAGGCCTCGTCCTGGTCGGCCGATACGAGCTGCGCACCCGCGGATCCTCCCGCGTCCCCGGCGGCTGCCTCGTCGGCCGCGTCCGCCTCGTCGTCGAAGTCGACCAGCTCCCCTTGCACCAACGCCAGCAACCACTGGCTGTCGAGTACCTGGTCGGCGCTCGCGGTGAACGCCTCAGCCGTGTCCGCCGACGACACGATCACGGTCCGTCGATCCGCCCGGCGCAACCGGTGCAGCAGCGGCGTAAGATCGCAGTCCCCGGAGGCGATGACGAACTCCTCGTGCACCGCGTCCCCCCACAACGCGTCGAGGGCGTCCACCACGATCTTGATGTCGGCGCCGTTCTTGGTGGCGTTATACCGAGGGCAGTCGACCACCTCGAACCCTGCCCGCACGAAGGCCGTCCGGAAACGGGAGAAGTACACCCGCGACTCCCCCGGCACCTCCACATGTCCCGCGGGGTTGAGGTAGCAGCGCAGTATCAGCCAGCGCCGTTCGGCATCTTCGGTCAACGCCGTCGACAACCGCCGCAGCCACGTCCTGGGATTGCTCGCGAACTGGATCGCCACCTTTGGATCCAGTTTGAAAATCCCGCTGAACACATTGTCGAAGTCGAGGTAGAGGGCGGATCGTATGTACCTCATATAGCCGAGAGTTCTTCCTGTGGATATGGCCCGGCCGCATGGGGGTGCCGCGCGGCTCACGGAAGCGAAGTCCGAGCGGAGCAGCCCCAGGGCCGACCCGTTGGCCGTAACGTGACGAAACGTAATCCACCCATCGCTCTGATCAGAAGACTCCGACCGGTGTCGGTCACCTACGCGTAGACGGCCTGCCTGGGACGATCACCATCACTGCACACTCTCGTACTCGGCCCCGCAGTCGCGTCCCTGCGACACATTCATCGTGAATGGCTAAGCCGCGCCGTTGGAGCGGCCATCGCTTACCGGCGACGACACCCAAAGGGGCGCCGTCTGAGAGAACCGCCCAATACATCTGCGGCCAGCTCCTTCTACGCACTAACCCTGTGAATCGGGTAGAGGACAAGCGATGAATCATGTCTGCTCAGACAGCTTCCGCGGCGTACCGGAGAAGAGCGGCGAACCGCCGCCATAGCTCCAGTTCGGCGGGACGCGGATGCGCCGCCTGCTCGACCTGACGTGCCGCAGCGACGACGGACTCCCGCTCGTCGGGCTCAAGACTGCCGAGTTCCGCGAGGTAGGAGGTGGCCGCCTCGTCCAGAAGTCCACGCAAGGCGAGGTGGCCTTCCGACGGCCTGTCGGGCAGGGGCAGCCTCCGGAACCAGCGGTGGCGATCCGCTACGGCCGCGACGAGCCCCAGCCTGGACACGGCGCCGGGCCACCTCGGCCTCACGAAGATGGCCTTGTCGGCCTTTGTGGGCATCCTCCGTCCCGCGGCCTTCCCGGCTCGACGGGCGGCCGCGAACGCCTCCACCTCTGCCAGCCAGACGGCACGGCTTTCCTCCAGCACGTCGAGCGCCCTCACCCACGCCGAGACATCGCGGTGGATATCCGGCGAGGGACGCGCGACAGCCGTCACGTAAGCCCACGTCGCGTGAAAACCGAGCGGGTGGTAACGCGCAACAGAACACCTGAGCGCTCTATAGCGAAGTCCCGCGGGCAGGCTCTCGTCACGCACCCGCCGCGCATAGGTCCCAAAGCTCATAGCGGCAAGCCCCGCACCTCCAGTGGCCTGAAGAGGAATGCCAGCGCGCAGACGTCCGATTCTCGCCGCGGCATCCGCGTCAGGCTGCTCAGCCAGACGCATCAGTCGACGCCATAGTCCACACCCGCAGGCGCGGAAAGCCCCTTGGAAGGCATCACCGCCGTCCTCCAGCGACGTCGGCCCTGCCAATGTGAGCGTTAGGTGCGCCAACCCGCCGGGCCCCGCGGTCGACACCTCGTTTGCCACGCCGCCTGGCGAGGAGGACGGCGTCCAGCACACCGGACATGCCGGCGCAGAGCTCGGCGCGGGCTCCGCGTCGACGCGCCCCCGCTCGTGCGCTGCCGTCGCTTCTGGAAAGCCGGGCTGCTGAGAGTCATGCAACCCCACCGGCAGTGCCGCAAGTCGGCCGCCGCTCAATCGTTCGCCGCTCGCTAACGGGGGCGCTCGCGGATCCGGAACACGGGATGACGCGGGGCGATCCGGCGGAACTCCGGCAACGGCGCCGTCGGACCCAGCCCCAGGTGCGGCCTTGCACCAGGCGCGACGGCGACGTAGCGGCGCAGTACCTCAGCGCGTTGCTCGGCCGGGACCTCTTCAAGCAGGACCGGTGTCTCGCGCCCCCGCCGGCGGAGCGTGGCCTTGCCGCCTGCGGCCTGGACATTCCGCACCCAGTTCGCGTCCGGCCCGAGCATCGATACGAGGAACTCGGCGTTGCGGTAGGTCGTGACAGCGACCGGGACCGAAGTGATGTTCCCGCTGCGGCGTCCCTTCACCTTCAGCACGGCACCAGAACGTGGTGACAGCCGCCGAGCCCCGTACAGCAGGACGTCAAGCCGGTTCACGAATCGCATGAACGTGTTCGGCCGCCCACCTCGGTACATCACGCGCTTGAGGGCCGCGACCCCGCCTAGAACCACACGACTCATGCTGCGCGCCTCAGCAGGACCTTCGCTCACTCTCTCCCTCCCCACAACACGACTGCGGCGAGCCCGGGGACGCATGGAAGAACTTGCAGCCAGCCCAGCAGCGGCGCGAGGCCGACATCGCCCGAGGTGTCCCGGACGGTCAGTACCGCGACTGCGAAGCAGATCCCGATGGTGAGCAGCCCGGCCGCGAGCCGGCGAGCCCACCGCACCTCGGCGCGGATCGCCCAGAGAGTGCCGAGCCAGCCGAGGAGCCCCAGCACCCCGACCGTGGACAGGATCGCCAGATACGCGGTGACAGCGGAGTCGATCGCGTCGGGCGTGTAGTCCGGATAGCCCGCCCTGATGTGGTCTGCCAGGACGGTCGTCGTGAATCGGTCGATGAACGGAAAGAGGGTGGCGACCGCGGTGAGCCCCGCCCCGATGTACATCAGCGCCTCAGGGGTCCGGTTACGCGATCTGTGCTTCGACGTCGTCATGGCATGCGTCCTCCTTGTGAGCGGGTGAGGTGGCGGCCGGGGCGTTCCAGAACGCCATGAGCCCCCCGCGCCTAGGCAGACCGGGGCCGTTCGGCTGCCACATCCATTGAGACAGTCACTTTCTCTAGGCAGCGACTGTACGAACTTCGGTTCAGACAGTCAATGTCTGCTGACAGTCACTCTCTCCAGCGTCTCGCTTTCTGCTAGCCTGGGCGGCATGAGCGGGCTTCGCGAGCGCTGGCGGCTCAAGGCCATGCACACGATCCAGGAACGCGCCCTCGACCTGTTCGATGAGAAGGGATTCGCCGCGGTCACGATCGAGGAGATCGCGGCCGCGGCCGAGGTGTCGCCGTCGTCGGTGTACCGCCTCTTCGGCACCAAGGAAGGGATCCTGGTCGCCGACGAGTTCGACCGGATGAGCCCGGAGGCGCTCAAGGACTTCCTGGGCTCCGGCGATCCGATCGACAGCCTGCTCCGAGCCGTCCGCGCCTACGAAGCCGCGGCGAAGGGCTCATCCGAGCCCGAGGACGCGGGCGAAGGCCCCCGGTTCAAGAAGAGTCCGTGGCGCAGGGTCCGCTACTTCTTCGCCGAGCCGTCGGTCCGCGTGGCCGTCTGCGCCAATCTCGACCGCGCCGGCCGGCGGATCGCCCCGCTGATCGCGGCGACAGGCGAGCTGACCGAAACACAGGCCCGCGTGGTAGCAAACGCCCTCGTCTTCGGCTATTTCGCCGCGCTCGAACAGTGGTACCTGGACGGCGGCAGCCGTCCCATCGCCGATTACGTCGAGGAGGGCATGCGTCCGCTGCGCGGCATCTGGCGGTCCTCCGACCAGGAGGACTCCGCTTAACACCCGCGCACCACAGCACGACTGCCGCCGATGGCGGGGAGTTCTTCAGCGGCGCCTTGAAGGCGCGCAACCAGTGCGCAGGACCTCCCCCGCCGCGTCGGCGTCAAAGTCCCGATGTGTCTGAGCAGACCCAGAACGGCCACGAGGAGCCCGACGCCCGAACCGCCTTCTGGACGTGCATCAAACCCATGTATTCGAGGCCCTCGTTGCCGATCGGCGTCATCCTTGTCGACACAATCCAAGAGTCGAGCGGCCTGTTCGGCCAGGTCCGTCACGCAACCAGGTCACGACCGCTCCGCCTGGGCCGGCCCACGACCCAAAGGCCACCGAGGCGACGCGCACGGCGCCTATTCGTCAAGGTGGCGATTTATCTGGGAGCGATCAGGACAGCAGGATGAGGACGACGCTGAACACGGTGAAAAATCCTTGAATCCACGCCCAGTGCTGGACAGGGATGCCGTACAGGGAGTGCTCGTTGTAGTCCCTGTTCATGGCCCGGCCCAGGACAACGAGGAGGACGGTGCCGATCGCCAGCCCCACCGGCATGCCGACGGGGCCGATCAGGTTCTCCAGGAGGATCGCGCCGACGATTCCCACACCCATCAGGAGCGGCACGACCAGGAGCCCGAGCCCAGTCCAGACGATGATCAGCATCCGTCATCACCGCTCAACATGCCGGGCGCCACTTGGCCGCTGCTCTCTCTTCTACGGTCCCATGCTGGATCGGTCATCCGAAATCCAGATGTCACGAGCTTCACATGGCACATCCTCCAGTCATCCTCCTGGACAGTCCAGACATTGAAACGCCCTGGCCCGATGCCCGGAGCGCACGAGGACTCACAAGTGGTCCGCTGGATGAATCTGGCCGGATGCAGATTTTGGTCGCCAGACTCGGAGTGACTCGCTCGCCCAGCCTCCTCGACCGTTGATCTAGTGAACGCGCGACAGGTGGGATAGACGGCCGTCAGGCCCTTGCTGCGCGCGGAGCCAGGTACGCGTCGGCCACCGCCCGCGTTGCGCGTGGGCAGCACCCGCCACGTGCGTCCACAGCCCTCGGCAAACGCAATGGACGCCCACCCCTACCGCACCGCGCGAGACCCAACCCTCGACCACAGCCAGCAGCCCACAGTTCCGGTCGGCGCGGCTCTTACCCAAAGCGACAGCCAGGCGAAACGGCCACAACGGCGATTGCGGCCCTCCTTATCGGTGGCCCCTCCGAGTGGATGCGACCCTCGCCAGGCCGGCCGTTACCCACTTGGATGGAAGGCCGCAGCTCCCGTGGCAGCAGTCTCGAAGGACCCTCGGGGCCAGGGAAGAACGCGGCACCCCGAGGGTCCGCCTCGCACCGCGAGGAAGGGGACGGTCACCCGCGGCACGAGCCATCGCACCGCAGTCACGGCTTGCCGCGCCACGTGCCGTGACCGCGGTGGCTTATGACGACGCCGACAGCGGCCCCCTCAAGGGGACCAGCTCCTGTTCCAGGTCACCGCATCCAGCAGTCGGCGCACCCACCCCCGCCGCCGCGCCGCCTCATGCCGCCCCCGCGTCCCCGACGAGTGCAAGGAGCGGGACGCTACGGATGACGACCGCGGAGGCGACGGCGGCCGCCGCTCCGAAGACGGCCGAGGCGGATGCACCGGAGACGACCACAGAGCCGACACCAGCCCACCCGTCCCAGCAGGCCCTGACACCGGGCGGGCAGTCGAATGCGAACCTGCCGCATCCAGCAAACGCCCCAACTCCGCAGGACTGGACGCCTCGATCAACGCCGCCTCTCTGCCACGCCCCAGTAACGCGAACCACCCACCGGTACAGCCGCCGTACCAGATGAGCATCCCGGGGTAGCGATGCCGCAGCACCGCCAACAGATTCATGTCGGCAGGCATCGCGCTCGCTCCAGATGAGCCTGTTGCGACTGTCTGACGAGGTACCCGACGACGAACATCGCCGCATCGTCCACCTCGTCGACGGGTGCGAGCGCCTCGCCCCACGAAGTGAAGAACCACTTGCGGCCACCGTCATCGGCCCGCCGCCGACATGTGATCAGGACCGAGGGGTGCGCCACCTCCGCACAGCACCCTGGCACCGCCGGGTTGTTCACCTTGAGCCCGCGCGCGGCGTAGTCAACGACCATCCGGCTCGCGGACAATCGCGCACCCAGCGCCGCCAATGGGTTGTATCTGACCTTAGGGGCGGCTGTCATGGACGGTTGACCTCCTCACCAGGTCGCTCCAAGACCCCGGCCGGTACGTTCGCCACTGCGCTCGGAGGCGTTTCGTCCACCGGAGACAACGCATCCGTTGTCGCTCATGTGGTTTCCTTCGGGCTCGCGCATTGCGTTCCCCACCGGAGTCGCCTGTCTCTGAGCCTGCCGTCCGCACGGATTCCCCAGAGGAGCCAGCCAGGGGGCCAGAGAAAGGTCAGACTGGGAAAGAGAGGGGGCCATCGTGATCAATGAGAGACGCAAGCGGTTCGGCGAACATCTCGCGCGACTGCGCCGCAATACGGGCAAAAGCCAGCGGCAATTGGCGGAACTGCTGTGCCGGATTGCCGGTACGGCGTCGGTCACCCGCCACGAGATCAGCCGTTGGGAGCGCGGCGAACGGGTCCCCGATGTCTGGCTACAGCCCTTGGCGGCGGCCCTGCAGGTTCCACTGGACGATCTTGAACGGGCGGCGGCCTACGCCCGAGGCACCACAAGCTACACCGCGGCGCCCGGCCCGGCTGAGCCTCTCTCGGTACTCCTCCCCGAGGACGGCGAACACCTGGGGCCGCTCGCCGACGCGGGAGGCCACCGTGTCGGGGCGTCAACGGCGGCGGCCCTCGCTGCCCGAGCACACGGATTGCGCCTCGCCGATGATGTGGTAGCGGGCGGGGATCTGCTGGCCCCGGCGTTCCGGGAGCTGAACCGGGCCGTCCGGCTCTACCGTGAGACGACGCACACGGAGGACGTCGGCCGAGCCCTGCTCGCCGGCATCGGCGAGATCGCCCAGATCGCGGGATGGATCGCAAGCGACGCGGGACGGCATGACCAGGCGGAACGGGCGTACAGGCTCGGTGTCTCGGCAGCACGGGAAGCGGGAGATGCCGCCCTCGTGGGCCACATCGCCGGGAGCCTCGCTTACCAGTACGCGAACACGGGACGCGAGGATGAGGCAGTAAGCCTCGCACACGCGGCGCTTGAAGAGGCGGGCCCCGATGCCCCGGCAAGAGCGAGAGCTCTCTACTTCGACCGCGTGGCTTGGGCGCACACCATGGCGGGACAAGCACAGCTCGCCATGCGCGCTCTGAGCCAGGCTCACGAAGCACTGGCGGCCGGGGAACACGAAGAGGCGCCCCTCTGGGCCTATTGGGTTTCCCCCGAAGAACTCGACGTGATGGACGCGCGCGTTTACACCGAGCTGCGAAAGCCTCTGCGCGCCGTCCCCCTCCTACACGAAGTCTTGAGTCGTTACGACGCGGCGCACACGCGCGAGTTCGCTTTCTATCTCTCCTGGCTGGCGGTCGCCCTTGTGGACGCCAACGAGCCGGAAGAGGCGGCCCGCACGGCAGACCACATGCTCAGCCTCACGGCCGACATCGCGAGCGACCGGACGACCGCGCGGAGCCGTGTCGTCCTGGCGAAACTGGAGCCGTTCCGCGACATTCCGGACGTGCGCGACATCCTGGACGCCCACGCGGCCTGACCGGCCGCCAGTCTGATGCTCCCGCACCAGGCCCCGCACATCTGCGCAAAGACCGAGTGTCAGCGGCCTGCACCACGGCTGCGCCCTTGGCTCTTCTGATGCGCCGGGGCACCGACCACCTGCCTGCATGCGCTATTCGCACTGACGTCCGCAAAAGTCAAGCCGCAGCCACCGAGCCGGCCGGCAGACGCCGCTGTCGCCGGTGGTGACCGCTGGCCGGCGCGCAGATGCTCGGCGGTTCGAGGCCGTGATTGGGCGGCCTCGGCATCGCCCGCATCGGCCGTCCGTGGCCCCCCGAACGGGTGCGCGCCGACAAGGCGTCTCCTCCTACGCGCGACCGTGCCCAGCTGCGCCGCCGTGGCATTGCCCGTCCTGGCCGACCCGGCCCGGCAGCGGCAGGGCGGCCGCGGTGGCCATCCCCTGCCTTCGACCCGGTCAACTCCCGGGGGCCGCCACGCTGTGGAATGCGGGATCAACGAATGGCTCCACCTACTTCGAAACACGCCCGAGTCGGCTTCAGAGTTCGACGCGCAATCGCTGCGCGAGCTCTTGAATCGGCGTCGTGCGCCGTTTGGTTCGCTCGGCGACCTCGCGCACCACGTCGCGAGCAAGGGCGTGGTGGCGCATCCAGTCCGGTGCGATGGCCTCGGCCTCAAGGAGAGTGTTCTCGGCAACGGAGACCTTGCGTGTGGCGATGGTGCGTCGTGCACAGCGGCGATCAACCACCTGGCGTGGGTATCCAGGGCGCGAGCGATTGGAAGGACCCTCGGGGCGGGGAAGAACGCGGCGCCCCGAGGGTCCGCCTCGCACCGCGAGGAAGGGGGCGGGTCACCCGCGGCGCGAGGCCCAGCGCGCAGTCACGGCTTGCCGCGTCACGTGCCGTGACTGCGGTGGCTCATCACGGCGACCAGCTCTTGTTCCAGGTCACCGCATCCAGCAGTCGGTGCACCCACCCCTGTCGCCGCGCCGCCTCATGCTGCCCTCGCGATCGCGACGATGGGGGTGCTGGGCACGGCGATCCCGATGGCGGTCTCGTCGACAGCGCAGAGGTAGAGCAGACGGCCGGCATCAACCTGTCCGCACCCGAGACCGGGTGAGCCGATCGCAGACCGGCCGCATTCAGCATCCGCCCCAAGTCCGCAGGCGATGCCGCCTCGAGGAGTCGTGCGCCACGCCCCCGTCCCAGCAAGGCGAACCATCGATCGGTGTGGTGCCCGTACCAGGTCATCACCCCTGGGAATGCGCGCCGCAGTTCGGCCAGGGCGCGGGGAGCGTCCAGTTCGGCTGAGCCCTGCGTCACCTCTCCCTTCGGCCACCGCGCGGCCATCACGTCGCCCTCTCCGATACTGGGCATCGCGATACATAGAGAGTTGCTTCTTCGATTTGGTCCACCAAGGCGATCGACTTTTGGCGACTGGTGGAGAACCACTGCACTCCCATGTTCTCGGGACGCCGCCGGAAGGTGATCATGCCCAATGCATGCGCCACCTCGGTGCATTTGCCCTGTACCGCCCGGTTGGCGACTCCAACTGCGAGGCGCCGCGCGGACAGATGCGCCCCCAAGCCGGCCAAGTGCGCTCCTACGGTCGCGTACTCCACAGTCTGCCTTTCTCAAGGATTGTCGTACTGTCAGGGATCCTCGGAGCTCACGAGCGCGTGCGGTAGCGGCTACCACAGAGGCGACTAATGCCTATGCGGTTGAGGAATGAGAGGGAACAAGGGTGCGGACGTAGCCTTATGCTCATGGGTCAGACAGGGCGGAGCCTGCCACCGGAGTTTTGGTCCGCGCCTGCCGTCGCCGCTGCGCTTTCTTGCTGCGACATGCCGACGCTTCTCGATGAGATCAGGCGCGCCCACGGGTGGGCGCAGACCGATCTGGCGGCAGCGCTCGGTTACTCCCAAAGCTGGGTGTCGAAGGTGCTCAGGGGCGTCCAGCCGCTCACCGTCGACCAGATTCGGGAGATTTCCCACAAACTCGGAATACCCGTGCATTTGCTCCGTTTCGGTACACCAGAAGGGGAGAGCACCACGAAGCGCCGAGACTTCGGTAAGACCATCGCGTTGGCGATGCTCCCAGTTCCCGCTCGTTGCGAAGTCGACGAGAGCACCGCGTCCACCCTGACCGCCATCACCGGCAGCCAGCGGAGATTGGACGCCGGCACTCCGGCGCGAGATCTGGTCCGCAGCGTGACCGGCCACGTGGAGATGGCGAACCGGCTCTACGCGCGGTCCGAACGGTCCCCGTTCGCGTCCGGCATCGCCGCCGCGGTCAGCGAGGCGGCGGGATTCGCCGCGTGGCTGCACGCCGACATGCACGACATCGGCACCGCCCGCACCTACTACCGCCACGCCATCGACAGGGCCCGCCGCGCGCAGCATGACCTGCTCGCCGCCTACATGCTCGGCAGCCTCGCCGCTTTCGAGATCGACGCGGGCGACCCCGTGCTCGGGCTCGCTCTTCTCAACGAAGCACGCGAGCAGATGGGGCCGAAGCAGCACCCCACGCCCCGGGCATGGCTTGCGTCGATCGAGGCGCTCGCGCACTCCGCGCGCCGGAACGAGGACGAGGCGACACGAGCGCTCCTCGTCGCGGAGCAGGCCGTCGAAGAGGCGGCGCAGTCGCCGCCGCCCTGGCCGTGGGTCTTCCCCTTCGATCAGGCCAAGTTCGCCGGATACCGAGCCCTGGTCGCGGTCCGCCTCAGCCAGCCCGGCCCGGCGCTCGCGGCATTCGCCGAGTCGTTGACGAGCGCCCAGCCCGCGCCGAAGCAGCGGGCCGTCATCATGCTCGAGGTCGCGACCGCCGTCCGTCAGGGCGGTCAGCGCCGTCACGACGACGCGCAAGTGGACGAGGCGTTCCGGCTCGCGGACGAGGCGTTGGGCACCGGCGTGACCTACGCGTCCGAGCGCGTCATCCAGCGGGCCCGGCGGTTCCGTCGGGAGTACTCCGGTCCTATAACCCCGAAAGTACGAGAGTTCGACCGGCGTCTTCGAGCCACCTTGGCCTGAAACGAGCGACCATGCCGCGAATCGCGATCTCCGGGCACCGCGGACTGCCGCCCGAGACGGAACGCCTCGTCGACCGCGCCCTCCGCGCCGCCATCGCCGACCATGACGGCCCGATCGTCGGCCTGTCCTGCCTCGCGGACGGCGCCGACCAGATCTTCGCCCGGGCCGTCCACGACCACGGATACGCACTTGAGGTCATCGTCCCCGCCGAGCAGTACCGCGACGGTCTGCCCGAGGAGGCCCACGCGGAGTACGACCGGCTCTTGGCGGCCGCCGCCACGGTGCACCGGTTGCCCTACGTCGAGTCCGACTCAGAGGCGCACATGGCCGCGAGCGCCTTCATGCTCGACCGCGCCGACGAGCTGTGGGCCGTCTGGGACGGCAAGCCCGCACGCGGTTACGGCGGGACGGCCGACGTCGTCGCCTACGCCCGGGAACACGGCATCCCCGTCCGCGTCTTCTGGCCGGACGGCGCCCGGCGCGACTGACGTCCCTACTCGGCGGGGGCGACGCCGACGGGGCAGGACAGGCCCGTGCCGCCCAGGCCGCAGTACCCGTTGGGGTTCTTGTGGAGGTACTGCTGGTGGTAGTCCTCGGCGAAGTAGAAGGTCGCGGCCGGGGTGATCTCGGTGGTGATGCGGCCGTAGCCGGCTTGGGCGAGGACCTTCTGGTAGGCGTCGCGGGACGCTTCGGCGGCCTTGCGCTGCGCGTCGCCGTGGTAGAAGACGGCCGAGCGGTACTGGGTGCCGATGTCGTTGCCCTGGCGCATGCCCTGGGTGGGGTCGTGCGCCTCCCAGAAGACGCGCAGGAGCTCCTCGTAGGAGATCTTGGCGGGGTCGTAGACGACGCGGACGGTCTCGGCGTGGCCGGTGAGGCCGGTGCAGACCTCTTCGTAGGTGGGGTTCGGCGTGTAGCCGCCCTCGTAGCCGACGGACGTGGAGATAACGCCGGGGGTCTGCCAGAACGTGCGTTCGGCGCCCCAGAAGCAGCCCAGCGCGAACTCCGCCACCTCGGAGCCCTCGGGGTAGGGCGGGGTGAGCGGCGCGTCGAGCACCTCGTGGCGGGGCGGGACGGGCATCGGCTCGTCCCGGCCGGGAAGCGCCTTCTCCGGGGAGACCATCTCGGTCTTGGTGAAGCCGAACATGTCGTCCACACTAGCTCGCCGTGTCGGCGCCCTGAAGGGGGCGATCGACAGGACCGTGACCAGGTTTGGGGGATTACGTCCTGGTACGGTGGGCGCTGTGGTAGATCGACGGGGGATGCTGTACGGCATCGCCGCCTACGGGCTGTGGGGGCTGTTCCCGCTCTACTGGCCGCTGCTCAAGCCGGCCGGGCCGGTGGAGATCCTCGCGCATCGGATCATGTGGTCGCTGGCGGCCGCGCTGGTGCTGTGCGCGGCGCTGCGGCACTGGTCGTGGGTGCGCGCGCTGACCCGGCGGCGGGTGCTGCTGCTGAGCGTCGCCGCCCTGGTGATCAGCGCGAACTGGGGCACCTATATCTATGCCGTCAACACCGGTCAGACGATCGAGGCGTCCCTCGGCTACTTCATCAATCCGCTGATCAGCATCCTGCTCGGGGTGGCGGTGTTCCGGGAGCGGCTGCGGGCCGGGCAGTGGACGGCGGTCGGGCTGGGCGCGGCGGCGGTCGCGGTGCTCACCGCCGACTACGGGCGGCTGCCGTGGATCGCGCTCGTGCTCGCCTGCTCCTTCGGGGTGTACGGGCTCATCAAGAAGTACGCGAACACGCCGTCGGTGGAGAGCCTGGCGGTGGAGACCGCGGCGATGTTCGCGCCGGCGTTCGTCCTCGCGCTGGTCCTGGAGGCGGACGGCTCGGCGGCGTTCGGGCACCACGGGTTGGGCAACATGGTGCTGCTCGCGGGCGCCGGGGTGGTGACGGCGATCCCGCTGCTGCTGTTCAACGCGTCGGCGACCCGGATCCCGCTGAGCGTGGTCGGCATGCTGCAATATCTGGCGCCGGTGCTGCAGTTCCTCATCGGGCTGCTGGTGCAGCATGAGGACATGCCCGCGAGCCGGTGGATCGGGTTCCTGCTGGTGTGGGCGGCGCTGGTGGTGCTGACCGTGGACGGCATGTCCGCGGGGCGCCGGACGCGCCGGACCCTGCGGCGCCCCGCCCCCGAAGCCGCCTGACCTTTTCCGGTATTTGCGGACATCCCTAGAGGGAGCGCCCGGAAGCCACTAGAGTGCCGCTCGGCGCGTCCCCGAGGACGGCGCCTCCCCGCATTCGGACACAAGAGGAGTACGGTTGCGCCTGCGCGGCTTCGCCGTGGTCGGCACCGCTTTGATCGCGGCGGGACTGGTGTGCCCGGTCTCCGGCCAGATCACGGCCATCGGCGCGCGGCCGGTGCTGGTGTCCCCGAGCACGCCGCGTCCCGGCCAGCGGGTCGACATCGCCGTCCCCGGCTGCACGGCGGCCGAGCGCCGCTGGGCGCGGTCGGCGGCGTTCACCGGGACGGTCGCGCTGGGCGGGGAGGACGACCTCGGCGTCGGCACGGCGGTGATCCGACGCGACGCGCGTCCCGGCCTGTACGACGTGACGGCCCGCTGCGGCGGCCGGACGATCGTCGGGGGTTTCAAGGTGTCCACGAAGCGGCCGTGGACCGACCTGCTGCCGACGCCGCTGAACGCGCAGATCGCCGACGCCGCTCTCAAGCGCTGAGTCCGCCGTCCCGTTCCGGGGACGGGCTTCCGCTGTTTCCTCTCGGCGGGACGACGCATGCCCCCGCCCGAGTCGGACGCCCTCATTGGGCATCGCCGATATCGATGATTCGTTCGATCACCTGTCCCGGATGCGGTCCGGCTCACACTGATCGTTGACTGTCTCGTGTCAGTCAAGAAATCATTAACGTCATAGACAACATCCGTGCAAGTGACCAACATCACTCCTGGATGTACACATTTTTCACCCCGCAGCACCTTGATCGCGTTAATTGATCATGTGATACTGCCGCAAAACCCCCCATAGCTCACAACGTGCCCAGAAGTCAACAAGCACCATAAAAACGCCTGTTCGTCGCACACCCCGCACGGACGGCTCACATGACAACCGGATATCGCAAGAGGGGCAGCCGAGTATGTCCGTTGCCGTCGACCCGACCTCCACGCGACGCAAGGCCAGGACCTTTCGCCTCTACCGCACCATCCGCGGCTTCATGCGCGACCCCATGGCGGAGCTGGAGCGCATCAGCCGCGCCGCGAACGGTGAGATCGCACGGCTCGACTTCGGCGCGTCCCGCCCCTACCTGGTGACCCATCCGGACCACGTCCAGCAGGTGCTGCGCCGCGAGTCGGAGACCTTCATCCGCGAGGGGACGTTCTGGCGTCCGCTCGCCAAGCTGTTCGGGGACAGCATCATGTCCGAGGGCGCCGTGTGGGAGCACAGCAAGCGGGTGCTCCAGCCGGTGTTCTCCACGCGCCACCTGCGCACCCTCACCGACGCGATGGCCGAGGCGATCAACACCGCCATCGACAAGCTGGAGGAGCCGGCCCGGGAGGGGCGGCCCATCCAGGTGATGCCGGAGATGAGCCGCATCGTCAACGAGACGGTCATCAAGATCCTGTTCGGCGGCAAGATCACTCCGGTGGAGGCGGACCGGCTGATCCCCGCGATGGAGCAGGTCGCCACGTCGATCGCCTTCCGGTTCCTGCTGCCGTTCGTGCCGGACGCGATCCCGCTGCCCGGCGACCGCGCGTACCGCGAGGGCGAGCGGATCATGGACGAGACGCTCTACGAGCTGGTCGAGCGGTACCGCGACGATCCCGGCGAGGGCACCGACATCTTCACCGCGCTGTGCAACGCCCGCACCGCCGACGGCGCCGAGCCCACCGCCAAGTGGCTGCGCGACAACCTGATGGCCATGTTCGCCACCAGCACGGAGACCACGAGCACCGCGCTGACGTGGCTGTGGCCGCTGCTGCACGAGCACCCGGACGTGGCCGCGCGGCTGAAGAAGGAGATCCGAAGCGTGGTCGGCCGCGACCGGGTGACCGTCGCGCACCTGCGCGAGCTGCCGTACGTCACCCAGGTCATCCAGGAGCTGCTGCGCCTGTACCCGGTGGGCTGGGCGTTCTCGCGGATCGCCACCAAGCCGACCACGCTGGGCGGCGTCGAGATCAAGCCGGGCGACATCGTGATCATCAGCCCGTACCTGACCCACCACCTGGAGTCGGTGTGGGACCGCCCCTACGACTTCGACCCGGAGCGGTTCCGGCCCGACCGGGCCCGCACCTACCACCGCTACGCCTACTACCCGTTCGGCGGCGGGCCCCACCAGTGCATCGGACGCCACGTCTTCAACGCCGAGGCCCAGCTCATCCTGACCGGCATCCTGTCCCGGTTCGACTTCGAGCTCACCGGCGAGGTCCCGGCGCGTCCGCGCATCGGCGCCACGCTGCGCCCCAAGGTGGAGGTCGAGATGCGCCTGACCCCGATCGCGAACGGCTCCGGGAGCGGCGCCGAATGACGACCGCCGCGGCAACCGACTCGGCAACCGACTCGGCCGCCTCGCCGTCGCTCCCCCGCGGCGCCGCGGAGGGCGACGCGCTCGCGCAGGCGGCCGAGCACGGACGGATCTGCGCGCTGTCCGCCGAGGTCCAACGCGACCTGCAGCAGGCGGCCGAGGCGTATCCCGAGCTGTTCACCGGCCGGCCGTTCGACGCCACGCTGTTCGGCGCCGTGGCGCTGGCCAACGCGTTCGGCTCCCCCGACGACCGCGCGGACGACGTGGCCGTCGCCGCCCGCACCTCCCTGTGGATCTTCGCCCTGGACTGGCAGATCGACTATCTCGCCGAGGAGCGGGCCACGGTCGACAGGATCGTCGCGGAGTGCCTGGCGGCGGCCGACGGCACGGACGACGACGCCACGCCGCTCACCCGCTTCCTCGCCGACCTGCGCGACCGGCTGGCCGCGGCGCCCGCGTTCGAGCGGCTGCGGCCGGTCTGGCGGGACGAGCTGGCCCGGATGCTGCGGGCCATGGCCCGCGAATGGGAGTGGAAGCACGGGGCGGCGCGGCCGTCCTTCCAGGAGTACCTCGACAACGCCGACAACTTCGGCTCGTCGCTGGTCAACGTGTCGCACTGGATCGTCACCGGCGACGCCGCCGCGTTCGACCGCCTGGACGCGCTGCGGGAGGCCAGCGACGAGGTGCAGCGCGTGCTGCGGCTGCTCAACGACCTCGCCACCTACCACCGGGACGTGAACTGGGGCGACCTGAACGCCCTGCTGCTGCCCGGCGTGGAGCGGTCGACGGTGACCCGCGAGATCGGCGAGCGCATCGACCGCTCGCGGAGGCTCCTGGCTCCGCTGCGGGAGGCGTGCCCCCGCGAGGTCCGCTATCTGGAACGGCAGATCGGCTACAGCCTCGGGTTCTACGGAGGGACCGACTACTGGGGTGAGCTGTGACCATCGACGACCCCGTCCTACGTCAAGCCCGTGACATCGCGGAACGCCCTCCGGCCGAGCCCGTCGACCCGGCCGACGGCCCCGCCCCTCCGGCGGGCGCCGACCTGACCGCGCAGGCCGCCGCCCTCATCGCCGACATGGAGGAGCGTCCATGGGGACACGTTTCTCCTTCGGTGTACGAGACGGGGCGGGTGGCGTCGCTCGCCCCATGGCTGACCGGGCACACCGATCGGCTCGCCCACCTGCTCGGCACGCAACGCGACGACGGCGCGTGGGGGCCCTCGCGTCCCGGCTACGCGCTGGTGCCGACGTTGAGCGCGACCGAGGCGCTGCTGTCGGCGCTGTGCGGAGAGCACGGTCGCCGCGCCGCCCGGGACGTGCCGTCGGCGCGCCTCGCCGCCGCTGCGGACCGGGGGCTGCGCGCCCTCTCCGGATGGCTGGACGGAGAGCTGACGGATCTGCCCGACATGCCGGCGATCGAGCTCATCACCCCGAGCCTCATCGCGTCGATCAACCGCCATCTGGAGACGCTGTCGCGGGAGCCGGTGCCGGGCCTGGAGCACTGGGCGGACCGCCGGCTGCCCCTCCCGCCCGACATGGGGACGCGGCGGCTCACCCTGCTCTCCGCGGCGCTGCGCAAGGGGACGCCGCTGCCGGAGAAGCTGTGGCATGCGCTGGAGGTGGCCGGCGACGACGCGGTCCGCGCCCGCGCCGTCGGCCCGGTGCCCGAGACGGGAGCGATCGGCGCGGCACCGGCGGCCACCGCCGCCTGGCTCGGCCGACACGAGCCCGCGGACGACGATCCGGCGCGCCGCTATCTGGAGACGGCGGTGCGGCGGCATGACCGGCTCATGCCGTGCGCGACGCCGATCACGGTGATGGAACGGTCCTGGGTCCTGTCGTGGCTGCTGCGGTGCGGTGTGCCCGTCGCCGTCCCGGAGTCCATGGCGAAGGAGCTCGCGCAGAGCGTCGGCCCGCGCGGCGCGGTCACGACGCCGGGGCTGCCCGCCGACGCCGACACCACCGGCGCGGTGCTGACCTCGCTGTCGCTGCTGGGCGCTCCGCAGCCTCCCGACGCGTTGTGGGCGTACGAGACCGAGACGCACTTTTGTACATGGCAGGGTGAAGACGGCAAATCAGTCACCACCAACGCCCATGTCCTGGAGGCGTTCGGACACTGGTGCCGGCACCTCGCCCGGCATTCGGCGTCCCCCGACGGAGAGACGCCCGCAGCCTCCGACGTCCCCGCGGACGGCGACGCCCGTTACGCGGCCGCCGTCGCCAAGGTGGCGGACTGGTTGTGCGAACGCCAGGAGGAGGACGGAAGCTGGCGCGATCGCTGGCACGCCTCCCCGTACTACGCGACCGCCTGCTGCGCGTTGGCGCTGAACCGCTTCGGCGGCCCCGAAGCCGCCACGGCGGTGGGGCGCGCCGTGGACTGGGTGGCCCGCACCCAGCGCCCCGACGGCTCGTGGGGATGGTGGGACGGCACCGCCGAGGAGACCGCGTACGCCCTGCTGGTCCTGCTCCTCACCGGGGCCGCGGAGGGTCCGTCCGGGACCGTCGCGGCACGCGGGGCGCGCTTCCTGTCGCGCTACGCCGGGCGCACGCCCGCCGAGGCGGCGGCGGACCCGCCCCTGTGGCATGACAAGGATCTGTACGCCCCGGGCGCGATCATCCAGGCCGCGGTGCTGTCGGCCCTCTACCTGGCCGAACGCGCGCAGCTCATTTCGAGAAGGTGAAATACAACACACCTATAGCGCGAAGATAGCTGCTAACGTCCACCGACTTCACCGATCCGCCTTGAGCGGGTTTCCCCGCGTTGCTAAGGTGCATGGCGGTGCGGAACGGCGCACTCCGGCACCTCTCCGCGCGTTACTGTCAAGTGTTTCGCGACCGCAAATCAGCGCGCCGCAGTTCGCGGGCACTCCCTTACCTATTGTTGGGTCGGTTGTAAATGCGCTTCCGCAACTCAAGACTGCGGACCAAGGTCACGGCCATGCTCGTGTCACTGGCCGCGTTGTGGGCTTTCGCCGCCTGGGTGACCCTCCGGGAAGGGATCAACCTGCTCTGGGTCACCACCTACGACAGCCAGCTCGCAACCCCCACCGACCCGCTCCTCGTCGAACTCCAGCGCGAGCGACGGCTCAGCACCGTCTACCTCGCCTCGCCCGGCACCGCGCAGCGGCAGGCGCTGGACGCGCAGCGGGCCCGGACCGACAAGGAGCGGGCGACGGTCCGGCGGCTGGCGCGCAGCCGCAGCCTGGAGATGGCGGCGGACGACGTCCTCATGCGCCGCGTGAACGAGATGCTCGCCCAGCTGGACCGGCTGGACGGCACCCGGCGCCAGATCGACGCCAGGACGATCGGCCGCCCCCAGGTGGTGTCGTTCTACAGCGAGGCCGTGGAATCGGTTTTCCGCGCGTACGACGAGATTTCCGCGCTGGACGACGAACAAATCGCCAAGGACACCCGGGCGCTGCTGCAGTTGAACCGGCAGTGGGAACTGCTGTCCCAGGAAGACGCTTTGCTGGTCGGCGCGCTCACCAGCGGCCGGCTCACCGCCGCCGAGCACACGCAGTTCACCCAGCTCGTCGGCGCCCGCCGGCTGAACACCGCGCGGGCGCTCACCGAATTGCAGCATTCGGACCACGTCCTCTACGACGGCATGACCAAGAGCGCCAGGCTCGCCCAGGTGCGCGCCCTGGAGGACAGGGTCATGCAGTACCGGCCGCCCGCCCGGCAGAGCCGGGCCGCGAACCGGCTGCCGCTCAGCGCGCAGGAGTGGAGCGCCGTGGCCGAGCCCGCCGTGGCCGAGATGCGCCAGCGGATCCAGGCCACCGGTGACCGGCTGGTCAAGCGCTCCGCGCCCATCGCCGTCGGCGTGATCCTCCGGCTGGTGCTCGCCGGCGGTCTGGGGATGATCGCGGTCATCGCGTCCATCATCGTGTCGATCACCACCGCCCGGGCGCTGGTGCGGCAGCTGGAGAAGCTGCGCAACGCGGCGCAGGAACTGGCCGAGGAGCGGCTGCCCGGCGTGGTGCAGCGGCTGGAGCACGGCGAGAAGGTCGACGTCGCCGCCGAGGCGCCGCCGCTGGCGTTCGGCACCGACGAGATCGGGCAGGTGGGACGCGCCTTCAACGCGGTGCGCGAGACCGCGATCCGCACCGCGGTCGAGCAGGCCGAACTGCGCCGCGGCATCCGGGACGTTCTGCTCAGCCTGGCCCGCCGCACGCAGACGCTGGTGCACCGTCAGCTGAGCCTGCTGGACCAGATGGAGCGGCGCCGCGACATCGACCCCAAGGACCTGCAGGAGCTGTTCCGCCTCGACCACCTGGCGACCCGAATGCGGCGCAACGCCGAGAACCTGATCGTGTTGTCGGGCGCGATCCCGGCGCGCGGCTGGCGGCGCTCGGTGCCGATGGTGGACGTCGTCCGCGCCGCGGTCGGCGAGGTGGAGGACTACACCCGCGTCCAGGTGCTGCCGTTCGGTCCGGTCGAGCTGACCGGGCGCGCGGTCGGCGACATCACCCACCTGCTGGCCGAGCTGATCGAGAACGCCGTGTCGTTCTCCCCGCCGGACACCGTGGTGCAGGTCGGCGGGCACATGGTGGCCAGCGGCTTCGCCATCGACATCGAGGACCGCGGCCTGGGCATGACCGACGAGAAGCTCGCCGAGATCAACGAGCGGATCGCCCACCCGCCCGAGTTCAACATGCAGAGCTCGGTGCAGCTGGGTCTGTTCGTGGTCGGCAAGCTGGCCGAGCGGTACGGGGTGCAGGTGTCGCTCAAGCGCTCGGCCTACGGCGGCACCACCGCCGTCGTCGTCATCCCGCGCGAGCTGGTGGTCGAGCCGACGGCGCGGCGCGGCGGCACCGGGCCGCAGGTCGTGGCCGAGCGGACCACCGAGAACGGTCTGACCGTGCGGCAGCCCGCGGCCGTGGGCGCGGCGTCGCCGACGTCCACCGCGGAGCGCGGCGCGGGGCAGCGCTCTCTCGTCGCCGTCCCCTCCCCCGGGTCGGAGCGCGCCAGGAGCCGCTCCGCCGGTGCCGGGGGCGACGGGTCGTCCGACGCGCGGCGCGCCGAGCGCGGCGCCGACCGCGCCGAGGGCCGCGACGCGGACG
>NZ_BCQU01000059.1:0-42352 GCF_001552235.1 Actinomadura rubrobrunea NBRC 15275
GCCCGGTGAAATGGCGGGCGTGGGCCCCGTTCGTTGCGGCAGCGCTTGAACTTGGGGTCGGAACGGGAGGGCGCGCTTATGCGGGATTGCTGGGGCGTCGCGCCGCGAGGCGTCGACTTGTCGTAGCCGGACACGTCGAGAGTCGGCGACCCGAGCACGGGTGTGGCGGCCGGACCACAAGGGTCCGTGCCGGCCGGGCCCTGGTCGTCAGGGGACGGGTGGGGACGGGGGACGGGGATGTGGGGAAGAAGGGCGGCCTACGGCCGCGAGGTGCGGCCGTAAGCCGATGCCACAGGTGGACTGTGGCGGCCCAGGGGGGCGATGGGCCGCCGAGGCGCCGCGTCGGCGCGCCGCCGTCGTCCAATTGGGCGTAAACCCAAAACGGCCGACCCATCGTGGTCGGCCCCCGTCGTCAGCGCTCTATTTTTTCGTGTTTGATGAGATCCGTATGGCTGGACGAACATCCCGGTCCCACTACCCATACGTCCAGGCCACCGGATCTTTCTGTGGGCAAGGCGATCACCGTTGCCGGTGAGCCCTCGTAGGACGCCACGTCCACCACCTTGGGGATCTTGCCTTGGGCGATCCGGTCCACGCATCCGGCGAGCTTGTCGGCGGTGTCGCCTCCGGAGAGCGTGAGCTGGCGGCCCCCGTCGCCTGCCAGCCCCGTGATCTGCCGGGCGAGCGTCCCCGCGCGGTAATCCGTGCCGCTGCGCAGGACGGTATATCGAGGCCCTTGCGTCGCGTTCGGCGACGGTGCGGCGCCGGGCGTGTTCTGACCAGGGGAATGCGGCCTTCGGTCGGGGGCGTCCTGCACCGGGGTGCTCGCCGCGGTGGTGTGGCCTCCCTCCGAGGAGCCGCCGAGCAGCTGATATCCGACTGTTCCGCCGCCGCCGATGACGACCGCCGCCGCGGCGGCCGCCGACAATATCTGCCAATGCCGCCTGCGGCGCCGCTGTTCCAGGCTCACCACGGCCGCGTTGTGCATCGACTCCGCGGCGAGGGCCGAGTCGATGCGCGAGGCCAGGTCGGCGGGCATGGCCGGTACAGGTGCCTCCGCCAGGATCCGGGACACGTCGGACAGCTCTTCCGAGCGTTCCCGGCATTCGGCACAGGTGTCGAGGTGCGCGGTAGCGGAGGCGGCCTGGTCGTCGTCGAGAAGCCCCTCGGCCAGGTCGGCCAGGGTTTCGTAGTCAAGGTGGGCGGGGTTCATCTGGGCATGCCACCTCCTTCCACACCTCCGACGTTCTTGCGGCCCTGACGGTTCCTGTGGTGCGCGAGCAACGGAGCGAGGCGTGCCCGTCCGCGCGCGCAGCGGCTCTTGATGGTGCCCGGCGGCACCTGCATGACCTGGGCGGCGTCGTCGACCGAGTAGCCCATCATGTCGACGAGCACCAGCGCCGCCCGCTGTTCGAACGGCAGCTGCGCCAGGGCGGACTGCACGTCCAGCGACACGCCGTGCGCGTCGGTCGGGTCCGGCATCTTGGGCGCCACCGCGTCGAAGGTGGCGTCGTCGCCCATGGGCGTGGCCGGACGCACGGACTTGCGGCGCACGCGGTCGAGGCAGGCGTTGACGACGATGCGGTGCAGCCAGGTGGTGACGGCGGCGTCGCCGCGGAAGCGGGCCGCCGCGCGGAAGGCGGACAGGCAGGCGTCCTGCAGCGCGTCCGCCGCCTCCTCCGGGTCGCCCAAGGTGCGCATGGCGACGGCCCACATCCGGTCGCGGTGCCGGTTCACCAATGCGGAGAACGCGTGCGGGTCGCCTTTGACGTGCCGTGCGAGCAGTTCCTTGTCCGGTACCTCGTCAACGCTCATGCTCACCGACGCCATGAGCGCCTGCTTTCTCTCGCGGCACCACCGATCCGCGTCCGATAACTGCGATCGATCCTGCCAACTCGGGTCGACACCACGAAAATCCTGGGGGGAGGGGACAATCTGCTCAGAGGCACGATACCGACTGGCACAGTCACTCGTCACAGCTCGTTCGATCTTGACTACGCGGACCGTAACGACGGTCATGCGGTGTCGGCCCGTTGTGTTCCGCCGAACCATCACCGCCCGCAGTCGACCACGCGGTCATATTCGGTGCGGGCGATCCGGCCGGGACGGGGTCAGCCGGCGGTGCCGTAGACGGCGACGTCGTTGAGCTTGGCCTTGAACCCGGGCGGCACGGGGGTGGTGAACCAGACCATGACGTACCGGCCGCGGGCCTCCTGGGTGGCCTTGATGGTGAACTGCCCGCTGCCCTCCTGCTGCCCGACGACGTGCAGGGCGCTGAGGCTCTTGGCGTCCCCGACGCGCAGCTGGAGGGGGACGGAGCTGCTCACGGGCGCGTCGACCACCACATGATCGACCTTGACGGGGCGGCCCATGTCGAGGACCACGCCGAAGCCGTTGGACAGGTTGCCGAAGTTGCTGGACGTGTAGGTCTGGGTCTCCCACTGGGTGCTGGGCTTGCCGTCCAGCACCGCCTCCGGGTTCTTGTTGATGTGCGAGTCGTGACTGCCGCGCTTGGGGTCCTCCATGCCGTCGGCGCCCTGGGGGGTCAGCCTGGTCGCGGACGGTGACGGGGACGCGCTCGCGTGGCCGCGGCCGGGATCGGTCACCCCGGCGTTGCGGGTGCCGCCGTCGGGCGAGTCGCCGGCGTTGCCGATGGCCCACGCGCTCATCCCGACGATCACGGTGGCCGCGGCCGCGGCGACGCCCAGCAGGGCGCGGTTCAGCGGACTGCGCGACCCGGACGTCGTCTGCGGGCCGCCGACCGGGGCCGTCGGCGGGGCGGAGTTCTGCCGCGGTCGGGCCGCGCGGGGTGAGGGCGCGGCGCCGGGGGTGCGGCGCTGCGGCGGGGCCGCGTTGCGACGCGGCGGGGCAGCGGTCGGCCGGGCGGCCCGCGGGGCCGTCGACGGCGACGGGCGGGACGGCGCGGACGGGGCCGCGGAGTGGACGCCTCCGAGGCCGGCGAACAGCGGCAGCGGCGTGCGGGGCACGCCGCGCATGGCCTTGGCGAAGTCGGCGGGGGTGGCGAGGGGCTCCTGGGCCGTCGTCTCCAAGCCCAGGGCGCGGCACACGATGGCGTCGACGGCGTGCGAGATGCCCGCCTGCACCTGCCGCGGCGGCAGCACCGCGCCGTCCGCCGTCGGCGCGGCGGGCAGCGACGACAGCTCGGGCGCGCCGGGCCAGCGCGCGGTCAGCGCCGCGTACAGCAGGCAGCCGAGCCCGCGGACGTCCTCGCGCGCCGGATCGGGGGAGCGGACGTCGGCGAGCGCGGCCGCGGTGGCCACGCCGAGCAGCTTGACGGTTCCGCCGGTCGTCCACACCAGGTCACGGGGGGACAGGCACAGATGCGCCAACCCGGCGGCGTGCGCGGCGGCGATCGCCTCGGACGCCTCGTACAGCAGCGTCGCGGCCCGTCCGGGCTCGAGCGGCGCCTTGGCGAGCATGTCCTCCAGCGTCTCGCCGGAGACCCACTCGCTGACGACGTAGGCGCTCTTGCCGCTGTCGTCGGCGTCGAACACCTGGGTCAGCCGGGGGTCGGTGAGCCGGGCGGCGGCGCGGGCGGACGTGACCACCTCGGCGACGCGCGGGAACTCGGGGTCGAAGGTCCGGACGGCCACGGCTCGCGCCAGGATCTCGTCGATGGCCTTCCACTGTGCGGACCCGCCCGAGTCAGTGATGCGCTCCTCCAGCCGGTAGCGGCCGGCCAGACGGGTTCCGGGCTCGATGACTGACGTGCTCACGGCAACGTCCTGCGCTGGTGGTCACAATCCATGTTCGTGGCGTGGCAGCTTACGCCTCCGACCCTCCTCTTTGCGTTCCCCAGGGTGTCGCCCCGCAAGCCGTAGTCTCCACCATGGTAGTGGTAACACAGATCAGCGACGGCGTTATCGGCGCGCGTGCCGTGTACTTTGCCACGCTATACCTGTGATCTATTCCTGGGTTGTGAGCTGACCCGGAGCGACATATATCACCCGGGCCCGAGAAGTGTCATCCGACCCGCCAAGTTCGCCTGGCCTGCGAAAACTTCTCTTACCGGCGTCACCGCCCGGCTACCGCGCGCCCGCATGGCCGTCCCCTGGCCCCTGACGAAGTCCTTCCAGCGCGCGCCGTCGCGAGTGGACGAACCCGCCCGGCCGGCGGCGTGGGACGGTTGCCGATCTCGGTGTGCTCGGCCCCAGGCGGACGGGAGCCGAGGAACGACATGATCTCGGACGTCGGCGGCGAGCTCAAGCACACCGCGGTGCAGCCTGGTCCTCAGGCTGCACCGGAACCGGCCGAGAGCCTGCCCGTCCCACGGTCAGGGGGCGTTCGACGTGGCGGGGGTCAGCCGCGGCCGGGGAGGCGGCTGGTGATCATGCTGGTCATCGTCTGGACCTCGTCGACGCGCAGGAGCCGCGCGAACACCAGGTACAGCAGGCCGCCTCCGGCGCTGCCGGCGACCAGGGCGATCAGGCCGGGGACCAGGCCGGTGCCGAGCGCGGCCTCGGTGATGGTGCGCGCGGCGTAGGCGAACCCGAGCAGCGGCCACAGCGCGACGATCAGCTTGAGGTGGGCGCCGGCGATGCGGCGCCCGTCCATGCCGCCGAGCCGCCGCCGCAGCACCAGCCAGCTGATCAGGGTGCCGGTGACCTGGGCGAGCGCGAAGCCGCCCGCGATGCCGACGACGATCTTGTCGGTGGGCAGGACGCTGTACATGGTCAGCGCCATGCAGATGTTGGTGGAGACGACGGCGAGGCAGATGAACGCGGGCGTGCGCGTGTCCTGCATCGCGTAGAAGACCCGCATCATGAGCTGGTACACCGAGAACGGCACCAGCGCGATCGCGAACATCTGCATGACCCGGGCGATGACGAGCGCGTCGGCGTCGGAGGTGTTGCCGTGGGCGAACAGCACGGTGGTGATCTCCGGTCCGAGCACCAGCATCAGCGCCGCCGCGGGCAGGATGATCACTGAGGAGAGCCGCAGGCCGCTCGCGAACGCGGCGCGCACGTCCGCGTGCTTGCCCTCGGCGGCGAACCGGCTCATCCGGGGCAGCAGCGCCGTGATCACCGAGACGCCGACGATCGCGTACGGGAGCTGGAACAGCTGGTAGGCGTTGAAGTAGGGGGTGTAGCCGTAGCCCTCGCCGAGTCCCTCGGCGACGCCGCGGTCGCCGGCGCGGTTGGCCAGGGCGGTCACCACGCCGAGCGCGATCTGGGTGGCGACGACGTACATCAGCGTCCACCCGGCCATGCGGGCGACCTGGCCGATCTCGCCGCGCTTGAAGTCCAGGCGGGGCCGCCAGCGGAAGCCGACCTTGCGCAGCGACGGCCACAGCGCCACCGTCTGCAGGACGATGCCGCCGGTGGTGCCGACGGCGAGCAGCATGAACTGGGTGTCGGAGATGCTGGACGGGTCGACCCGGCCCGAGGAGATCGCCAGGAACGCGCCGCCGACCGCGATCACGACGATGTTGTTGAGCACCGGGGCCCACATGGGCGCGCCGAAGCTGCCCCGGGTGTTGAGGATCGCCCCGGCGAACGCGCCCACCCCGTAGAAGAAGATCTGCGGCAGGAAGAACTGGGCGAACAGGATCGCGATCCGCCGCTGGTCGCCCTTGTAGCTGCCGGCGAGGACGTCGATGAACAGCGGCGCCATCAGCACCGACACCACGGTCAGCACGCCCAGGCCGATCACCGCGAGGGTGAACATGCGCTGCTCGTACTGCTCGCCGTGGACGCGGTCGCGTTCCTTGGCGCGCACCAGCAGCGGGACGATGACGCTGGTGAGGATGCCGCCGAGCAGCAGGTCGTAGACCTGGTTGGGGATGGTGTTGGCGGTGTTGTAGGCGTTGGCGAGCAGGCCGGTGCCGAGCGCCGCGACGATCACGGCGGTGCGCAGGAAGCCGGTGATCCGGGACGCCAGCGTCCCCAGCGCCATGATCGCGCTGGACTTCAGCAGACCTCCGCCCCCCTTGCCGGACGGCGGCTCCGGCGCGTCCACCCGGGTCGTCTCGGCGGGGACGGGTTCCGCCGGGCCCGGGGCGGTCGGCCCCGGGCCGCCCGGGACGGGGCCGGCGTCGGCCGCGGCCGCGTGCGGCGGGACGGCGGGCTGCGGCCCCGGTCGGCCCGAGGCTGAGGGCATCGGTGCTGACGGGTTCATGCCACTGGGACTGAAACCGCCGGGATTCGGTTCTCCGGAGCCGACGTCCATCGGCCTGCCCGGCTGGAAGCCTCCGCTCCCCGGAGGGCCGTCCCACCCAGGACCTGGGGCCTGCCCAGAAGTCGGGGACGGCATCGCGGGTGTTCCTCCGGGGACGTTCGTCATGGGCGGATTGGGACGTCCCGCACCGGGCTGACCGTGCGGGGACGGCTGCGGCCCGGCGGCCGCCCAGGTTCCTCGCGGCGAAGGCCCGGCTTCGTTGCCGCTATTCGCCGCCCCCGGCATTGGCTGCCCTTGGGCGACGCCACCCGGGTAGGGCTGCGCCGCGCCTGGCACATGGCCCCCGGGGGCGGGAGAGCTCGGTCCCACGGGGGGCGCGGTGTTGGACGGGCCGCCCGGCGCGGAGAAGCCCGCCCCGGGGGAGGACCCGGCCGACGCGCCGGACGGCGACGGACCGACCCCTGAGGCGCTCGGCGTCGAGACCTCCGGGACGGACGAGCCGTCGTGCGCGGGCGGGCGGGACCGGCCCGCTGACGGGGGAATCGGCGGGAAGCCCATGGGAGACGTCGTCACTGCAGAAGGAGTAGGGCCTGCGGGGAACGCGGGTGGGCCGCCCCGCGGTGAAGCACCGCCGGGCGGCGGGGACGCCGGCGGCTGCGGCTGGTCGTGCCGTCCGGCCGGGACCGGGCCTTGGGGCATGCGGCCGTACCGACCGGGCCCGTGCGGGCCGCCGGGAGGCGGGGAGGCGGGTCCGGCCGCAGCCTGCGGTCCGGTGCCGGACGGGGGCGCCGCGGCCGCGCGGGGGTCAGGGTTCGTCCCCCAACCCTGAGCGGCCGTCGGTGAGCTGGCCGTCTCCGGAGGAAAGGGCTGCGGTCCCGGCTCCCGCCCCGGGACGCCCGGCTCCGGGGGCCGCGGCGTCTCCGGCTCCTGGGGATCCCGGGTCGCCGGAGGCCACGACTCCGGTCGCCGCTGGTTCCACTCCTGTCGACCCGTCACCGGCTGCCTCCGCTTTCCGGCGGCGCCTTGCTCGCATGGCCCGCACTCCGACGCCCACGAAGAGTACGGCAAGCGAGCTGCCGGTGATGAGCAGGGCGAGCCGTCCGTATCCCGTGGTGCGCACCGTGATGATCTTGTCCTCGCCGAACACCCTGCCCTGGTCGGTGATCAGGCGCAGCCGGACCCGGAAGTTGCCGTTGCCGGCGGCCTGCACGGGGATCTTGCGGCTGACCTTCTCCCCGGGGCCGAGCTCCAGCACCAGGTCCTCGGCGGCGAACCGGCCGATCTGCAGCTTGGCGCTGTTCTCCGACATCACGTCGAGGCGGACCTTGACGTTCTGGTCGGGCAGGTCGTTGGCGACGCTGACCAGGATCCGGCCCGAGCTTCCCGCCAGGGCGTTCTGGGACGGGATGACCTTCACCGCGGCCATGTGGGCGTCCAGCTCGCGCGCGAGCTCCTCGCGCGCCGCCCGCGCGCGCTTGCCGTGGCCGCGCCAGGCGGCCGACTCCATGCGCAGCACGGCCCGGGTGTAGTCGATCCGCACCGGCTCGGTCGTCACCTGGGAGAACAGGGAGGCGTTCCGGGCGATGCGGCGCACCTGCTCCAGGTAGGTGGTGCCGAGCTCGTACTGCTCGTAGGCGTCGGGGTACCCGTTGAAGACCCGCGGCTGCGGCGTCGCCTTGATGATCTTTTCGAGGGGGACGGTGCGCAGCCACGGCGCCGACTGGGTGTGGGCGAGCACCGAGCGGGCGAACTCGGGCGCGGGGTTCCAGTGCCGGTTGGGGACGATCACCAGGGAGCGGGAGATGTTCGGCGCCTCCGCGGTGATCATCGCGGTCTCGGCGAGGAAGCGCTGCTCGGCCAGCGCCGCCGCGCCCGGCGACCGGGTGCCCGAGCTGACGATGTCGTTGAGCGTGTCGTCGTAGGTGACGGCGCGGCGCATGCCCTGCCGGGTCTGGACGGCGGTGGTGGCGCGGGTCGTGTAGCCCTGCGGGTTCTCTTGGAACGCCGAGTTGCTCAGCAGGAACGCGCCGTCCGTGCCGAGCTGCCCGTACCGGGACAGCGCGTCCAGCGTGTCCGGTCCTGCCATGCCGGACGGCGGCCAGGCGACCTTCATGGACGGCGCGCGGTTGAGGACCTCGGCCGCCACGCCGGTGTTCTTGTACGCGTAGTCCAGGTGCCGCGCCATGGACCCGCCGTACCGGACGAGCGCGACGGCGTCGGGGTCGGCGTAGGGCAGGACGAAGTACGGGTCGTTCTTGCTCGCCTTCTTCAGCTTGTCGATCCACTGCCGGGCGGCGGGGTTGGCGGGCGCGCGGGTGCCCTTGTCCGCCCCGGGGCGCTTGACGTAGTAGGGCTGCCGCATCGCCTGGACGTCGTCCAGCAGCGCCGGGTCGATCGCCCAGGTGAGGGGGGTGGCGGTCGCCTCGGCGGCGTCGACGAGCGTGTGGAGCCGGCCGCGCGCCAGGTCGGCGGCGAGCCGGTCGTCGAGGAAGGTGGCGTCGTTGGCGCGGTGCTGCCGGTCGATGAGCGGCCACACCCAGGCGATCGACAGCGGTCGGGGGCCGCGGCCGCTGCCGGTGAAGGTGACGAACGTGGTGAAGCCGGCGAGGACCTGCTGGTAGGCGTTGACGATCTCGACGCCGACCGGGTACACGCCGAACTGCCGCATGCCGACCGCCGCCGCGTTGCCGGTCAGCTTCCAGGTTTGGCGTCCGCCCGCAGCGGACGCCTGCTGCAGCGGGCGCGGCGCGGTGACGCCCGGCAGCCTGGACGGCGGGGCCGCCGCCCATTGGGCGAGCTCGCCCCGGCTCGTGATGCGCTGGGCGCTGTAGCGCAGCCGGACCGCAAGGCCGGGGATCGCATGCCCCGAACGGTTCTCCACCGTGCCGGTCAGCTGGAAGCGGGAGTTCTTGCCGGACGCGGTGACGGCCGACGGGGTCACCTTGGTCAGCGCGAGCGCCACGGGGGACTGCCGCTGCTTGCTCGACCGGTGCGGGTCGGGCTGCGTCTGCGCCCGCGTCGCGCCTTGTGCGTGCGTCTGCGCCTGGAGGGCAGCCTGCGTTCGCGAGGCGTCCCGCGCCGCAGCGGACGCCTTCTGCGCCGCCGCCGGAGCGTGCAGCCGGGCGGGGGAGCCCTGGGCCGCCTTCGGCGTCCGGGGCGCCGCCGCCACCGCGGGCGCCGCGACCGCAACGACGCAGGACACCAGTACGGCCAGCCAGGCCGCGCGTTTGACCGTTCTCACGCCATGTCCACCCGATGGCCGCCTGCCGCTGGAGGCGCCGCCTGAAGACAGCGGGCGTCGTTGTCCCGCATCACGCGCTCGATGGTAGCCGCGTGACGGCTGCCCTCAGACCTTCCTCCGGCCTCTTCGCCCGATTCCGTCACAAAACCACCGCGGGTCGCTGTCTGCGCGGGCGACCCACGCCTGGTAATGCGCTACTTCCCAGCAACGCCCGCGCGAACCCGGATGGTTCCTCGCCCGCGTCGTCGTGCGTGCTGGCGAGGCTCCCGTCGAGGCGCTGCGAGCCCGTCGGGCGTGTTCGTCGCGAACTCCGCTTTCTGGGGGAATCTCCTCTTGGCGGGCATTGCCGGGATAATCCTCGCCGCCGCCGACCCGTGGCGGGCCGCGGCCCGCGGACCCCGCTACCTTTGGTCGTACGGGAGGCTGCGGCGGCGTCCCCCGTGGGTGCCCGGCACGCGACTCCGGTGAGGGACGGCCTCTTCGCGCCTTCCGCAGGACGTTTCCGGACCGCTTCCCCGGTGCCGAACAATCTTTTTGTCAGCCCTCTAGCAAGGAAATACGCTCGATGGCCGTGCCCGACCAGAACCTGACCCAGCAGCAGTCGACCCCGCGTGCACGGCCGTCCCAAGCGCAGCGGGCCGCCATCGCCGAGCTGCTGCGCCGGGCCGCCCCGCTCGCCGACGAGCTCGGCGAGCGCTTCCGGGCCGCCGGGCACGAGCTGGCGCTGGTGGGCGGCCCCGTGCGCGACGCGCTGCTGCGCCGCGCGGGCAAGGACCTGGACTTCACCACCGACGCCCCGCCGGAGCGCATCCTGGAGATCATCCGCCCGTGGGCCGACCACGTGTGGACGATCGGCATCGAGTTCGGCACCGTCGGCCTGCGCAAGGGCGACCACCAGCTGGAGATCACCACCTACCGCAGCGAGGCCTACGACCCCAAGTCGCGCAAGCCGCAGGTCACCTACGGCAGCTCCCTGGAGGAGGACCTGCGCCGCCGCGACTTCGCGGTCAACGCCATGGCCGCCCGGCTGCCCGGCCGCGAGTTCGTCGACCCGTTCGGCGGCCTGGCCGACCTGGAGCGCAAGGTGCTGCGCACCCCCGGCCGCCCGGAGGACTCGTTCAACGACGACCCGCTGCGGATGCTGCGCGCCGCCCGCTTCGCCGCCCAGCTCGGCTTCACCGTGGCGCCGGAGGTGGTGCGGGCCATGACCGAGATGGCCGACCGCATCGAGATCGTGTCGGCGGAGCGCATCCGCGACGAGCTGTCCAAGCTGGTGTGCGGCGAGCATCCGCGCCGCGGGCTGGCGCTGCTGGTCGACACCGGCCTGGCCGACCGCGTCCTGCCCGAGCTGCCCAAGCTCCGCCTGGAGATCGACGAGCACCACCGGCACAAGGACGTCTACGAGCACTCGCTGATCGTCCTGGAGCAGGCGATCGCCCAGGAGGAGGACGGGCCGGACCTGGTGCTGCGGCTGGCCGCGCTGCTGCACGACATCGGCAAGCCCAAGACGCGCCGGTTCGAGCCGGGCGGACGGGTGTCGTTCCACCACCACGAGGTCGTCGGCGCCAAGATGGCCCGCAAGCGCCTGACCGAGCTGCGCTACCCCAAGGACGTCGTCGCCGACGTGTCCCGCCTGGTCGAGCTGCACCTGCGCTTCCACGGGTACGGGACGGGCGAGTGGACCGACTCGGCCGTCCGCCGCTACGTGCGCGACGCCGGGCACCTGCTGCCGCGGCTGCACAAGCTCACCCGGGCCGACTGCACCACCCGCAACCGCCGCAAGGCCGAGCGCCTCCGCCGCACCTACGACGACCTGGAGGCCCGCATCGAGCGGCTGGCGAAGGAGGAGGAACTCGCCAAGATCCGCCCGGAGCTGAACGGCAACGACATCCAGCGCATTCTGGGCATCACGCCCGGGCCGCTCGTCGGCAAGGCCTACAAGTTCCTGCTCGACCTGCGCCTGGACCGGGGGATCATCGGCCGGGAGGCCGCCACCGCCGAACTGCTCCGCTGGGCGGCCGCCGAGGGCATCCCCGTCCCCGGCTCCGCGGACGCCTCCGGGCCGAAGGAAGCGGCGGACGCGGGCGTCGCGTCCGGCGACGGCGAGGAGGCCGCCGGGGCGGGGGACCGGTCGTGATCGACGTCAAGCTCGGGCGGATGAGCCCGGCGGAGATCGAGCGGCTGCGGGCGTTCGACCGGGACCACGTCTGGCATCCGTACGCCCCGATGCCCGCCGCCGTGCCGCCCGAGGTGGTGGTGTCGGCGTCGGGGGTGCGGCTCACGCTCGCGGACGGCACCGAGCTGATCGACGGGATGTCGTCGTGGTGGGCGGCGATCCACGGCTACAACCACCCCGAGCTCAACGCCGCCGTCACCCGGCAGCTCGGCCGGATGGCGCACGTGATGTTCGGCGGGCTCACCCATCCGACGGCGGTGCGGCTGGCCGAGCGGCTCGTCGACCTGACGCCCGAGCCGCTGACCACGGTGTTCTTCGCCGACTCCGGGTCGGTGGCCGTCGAGGTCGCCATCAAGATGACGCTGCAGTACTGGCGGTCCCAGGGGCGGCCCGAACGGCACCGGCTGCTGACCGTCCGCGGCGGCTACCACGGCGACACGTTCGGCGACATGGCCGTGTGCGACCCGGTCAACGGCATGCACCAGCTGTTCACCGACGTGCTGGCCAAGCACGTGTTCGCGCCGCCGCCCCCGCTCGGCTACCTCGCCGAACCGGACCCGGCGTACCTGGAGGAGCTGCGCCGGCTGGCCGCCGCGCACTCCGGGGAGCTCGCCGGGATCATCGTCGAGCCGATCGTGCAGGGCGCGGGCGGCATGCGCTTCTACGCCCCCGAGTACCTGCAGGCGCTGCGGGAGCTGGCCGACGAGCACGACCTGCTGCTGGTCCTGGACGAGATCGCCACCGGGTTCGGCCGCACCGGCGAGATGTGGGGCTGCGACCACGCCGAGATCGCCCCCGACATCATGTGCGTCGGCAAGGCCCTCACCGGCGGGTACATGACGATGGCGGCGACGCTGTGCACGGACCGCGTCGCGCGCGGCATCACCTCGGGCGAGGCCGGCGTCCTCATGCACGGCCCCACCTACATGGCCAACCCGCTCGCCGCGTCCGTCGCGTCGGCGTCCATCGACCTGCTGCTGTCGCGCGACTGGCGGGACGAGGTCGACACCATCGAGGCCGTGCTCACCGCGGGCCTGGACGGCGCCGCGGACCTGCCCGGCGTCCGGGACGTGCGGGTGCTCGGCGCGATCGGCGTCATCGAGGCGCGCGAACCGGTGGACGTCCCCGCCGTGCAGAAGATCGCGATGGATCACGGCGTGTGGCTGCGCCCCTTCGGCCGCCTCGTCTACACCATGCCGCCGTACGTGTGCACGCAGGAGGAGATCGAGCAGATCGCCGACGCGATGTACGCCATCGCGGAAACGCTGTGACGCGGCCGGGGACCGTGTCGGGGCCCGTTCAGACGGCGGCGGACGCGCGGGACGCGCGTCCCGCGCCGCCTCGGTAGGCGACGGCGCCCAGCATGTAGGCGGCGGCCACGGCGACCAGCGTCGCGTGCGACACGCCGCTGACGGGGAGCCAGGTGGCGGCGACGGCCGCGGCGGCGGCGAACGTCGCGTTGAACAGCATGTCGTAGACGGCGAACACGCGGCCGCGGTACGCGTCCTCGATCGACTCCTGCAGGATCGTGTCGACGCACAGCTTCACGCCCTGGGACACCACGCCGAGGAGGAACGCGCCCGCCGTCCACGGCGCCGCGGCGAACGGCAGCCCGAGGACCAGCAGCGTCGCGCCGCCCCCGGCCAGCAGCCCGCAGATCCACGCGTCCTTGCCGATGCGCCGCACCACCGGCGGGGTGATCAGCGCGGCGGCGAAGTAGCCGGCGCCGGACACGCCGAGCATCACCGCGAACGCGGCCATGCCGGCGTCCGGGTCGGCGGTGAAGCGGTTCCGGCACAGCAGCAGCGTCATGATCAGGACGATGCCGTACAGGAAGCGGTGCGCCGAGATCGCCGCCAGGGCCAGGGCCGCCGACCGGCACCGGACCAGGTGGCGGGCGCCGTCGGCCAGTCCGCGCAGCACGTTCCCGAGGGCCTCCCGGGTGTGCGCGGGCGCCTCGTCCAGGTGCGGGCCGAGCAGCCGCCGCGGCAGCGTCGCGGCGACCAGCGCCGACGCGACCCACAGCGCCGACGCGCACAGCAGGATCAGCGCCGTGCCCTCGTCCTGCGGGCCGAACGCGCGCCGCAGCAGGTAGCCCAGGCCCGCGCCGGCGAACGCGACGACGGTGCCGGACGTCACGGCGAACGCGTTGGCCGTCACCAGGTGCTCGCGCCGCACCACGTGCGGCAGCGCGGCCGACAGCGCCGCCAGGAAGAACCGGTTGACGCCCAGCACGACCAGCACGGTCGCGAAGAACACCGCGCCGTCCTGCCCGGCCGCCGCCAGCGCCGCGACCAGCAGCGTCAGCACCGCGCGGACGACGGGCGTCCACATGAGGATGAGGCGGCGCCGCCACCGGTCGATGAACACGCCGACGAACGGACCGAGCGCCGAGTACGGCAGCAGCGTCACCGCGAACGCGGCCGCGGCCTTGCCCGCCGTCGTCTGCCGCTCCGGCGAGAAGAACACGTATCCGGCGAGCGCGACCTGGAAGACGCCGTCGGTGAGCTGGGACGTCAGCCGGGTGCCGTACAGCCGGCGGAAGTCCCGTCCCCGCAGGATCGCCCGCAGCTCGCTACGCCTCACTCGATCACCTTATGCGCTGATCGCCCGCCCCCGGCATCGCGTCCCGCACGCGCCTCGGCACGGCACTCGTCGAGCATGTCTGCGGGGGGCGCGGCGTGGCTCCGTCGGGGACGACCTCGGCGGCGGTCAGGGTCGCCTCGTGACCTGGGACGGCGGCGAGCAGCGAGCCGTGCGGACGTTGTCACCGGGCCGACCGCCCGTTCATGGCGCCGCCGGTCGGGGACGCGCTGCCAGTCGGGGACGCGCTGCCAGTCGGGGATGCCGGGCGGCCTGCGTCGTAGATGCCGGGTCCGGGCTCGCGCTGGTGAACGCGCCGACGCGCGCCGTCGACAACGGGCGGCGCAGGGGGCCCCGTCCCGGCGTCCGCGGCGGCGAGATCGATGCCTCGCCGAGGACCCACGACGCGGCGACGGACAGATGGCGCCTCCAGGGGACGAGCCATCGCCGTCCTGTGGTCCGGCAGGTGCCCCGCCGCGTCGTGCGACTGCGGCCCGTGCCCGCCGAACCGAACCACGCTGCCGGCGCGGTGGGTCTGCGCGGCCGGCTTGACACCGCGGCGGCCGCCGCCGGAGCAGGCGACGGAGGACGCGACGGAGGACGCGACGGAGGAGGGTGCCCGGTCATCGCCGCGTGCGCGTCGTCCTCTCCGGCGGACGGGGTGTGGTCGCCGGTGTGGTGACGGGCGTGGTGCCGCGGGTCAGTCGGCGAGCCAGATGCGGGTGTAGTCGTAGCCCGCCGCGGTCGGCAGGAACGCCGCGCCGCGGACGCGGGCGGAGCGGTAGACGGTGTGGGCGCGGTTCAGCAGCGGGATGATCGCCGCGTCCTCCATGATGATCTCGTCGGCGCGCCGCCAGTACCCGGCGGCGCGGGCGGGGTCCGGGGCGGTGAGCGCGGCGTCGATCAGGGCGTTCACCTCGGGGTTGTCGTAGCCGCCGTAGTTGCTGGTGTTCGGCCCGTAGGCGCGCCCGTCGAACAGCGGCTGGATGATGGAGCGGCCGTTGTTGCCGTACCAGTCGGGCGTCCAGCCGGGGGCGGCGATGTCCCAGTCGCCGGCCTCGGTCTTCTCCGGCGTGGCGATGGTCTTGGCGTAGAAGTCGCCGCCGGTGTCGGGGATGAGCTCGGCGCGCACGCCGCACGCGGCGAGGTTCTGCCGGATCGACTCGGCGATCAGCTTGTGCACGCTGTTGGTGCGGTAGGGGAATTTCAGCGTCAGCCCGTCGGGGTGGCCGGCGTCCGCCAGCATCCGGCGGCAGCGCGCGGGATCGCCGGCCTCGCCCGGCGTCGGGTACCGGTCGGCGGGGGCGTAGCCGGAGTTGCCCGGCGGGATCACCGTGTGCAGCGGCTCGGCCACCTCCGGCCCGCCGACGATCTTGATGAGGGCGGTGCGGTCGACGGCGTACTGCAGCGCCTGGCGCACCTCGCGCTTGCCGAGCGCGCCGCGGTTGTTCGGGCTGCGGGTGTTGAACACCAGGTACGGGCTGTTGCTGGGGGTGCGGTGGATGGCGAACCGCTCGTCGCGCCGCGCCCGCAGCCGGGGGATGGCGGTGGTGGGCACCGGCTGGTCCCAGGCCAGGTCGGCGGTGCCCTGCTCCAGCTGCTGCTGGACGGCGGCGGGGGAGTCCTGCCCCAGCGTGATCTGGATGCGCTCGACGTGGCGTTCGCGCAGCGGGTCGGTCTCGGGCCGCCACACCGGGTTGCGGGTGAGCACGTACGACAGGCCGGGCCGGTAGGAGGTGATCTGGTAGGGGCCGTTGGAGATCGTGTGCTGCCGGAACTCGGGGCTGTCGGGCACGTAGGCGTCGTATTCCTTGGGGGCGGCGGCGGTGTACGGCAGCGCCAGCAGGTTGAGGAAGTCGCTGGCCGGCTCGCGCAGCGTGAACACCAGCGTGTGCGGGTCCTTCGCCTCGATCCCGTCGATGTCGTGGGTGTTCTGGTAGTCGGCGATGGCCTTGGCGTCGTCGGCCCGGACCTTGGCGAAGCCGCGGCAGTACGCGTCCATGCCGCGGATGGTGGACGTGTAGTAGCCGCGGCCCGGCGCGGGCGCCGCCGGGTTGCACAGCCGTTTGAAGCCGCGGACGAAGTCCTCGGCGGTGACCGGGCGCGGCGGACGGGTGTTCCACAGGACGCCGTCGCGCAGCCTGAGCGTGTAGGTGCGGCCGTCGCGGCTGATGCCGCCGTTCTCGCGGCTCGGCACCTCGGCCGCCATGTCCGCCTGGACGGGCAGGGTCTCGTTGAAGTCGTTCGACGCCTTGGTGCCCAGCAGCGTCCGCGCGTAGGTGCGGTTCAGCCCGTACGCGCCGACGCTGTTGGCGGCGGCGGTGTCGAGGTGCGGCACGTCGGACGATCCGACGATGCGCAGCGTGCCGCCGTCGCGCGGCGGTCCGTCCACGGTGCGGGCGGACCCGCCGCACGCCGTCAGCCCCACGGCCAGCCCGGCGAGTCCCGCTGTCACTTTTCCCAGGTCGCGTGCCATCCAAGTCCTCCAGTCGGCCACTGGAACGGTGCGCGCAATCACCGACGGTGCAACAGTAGGACCAGAGCGTGACAACGTCCGCTACATCGACATTTTCGCGATGGGAGACGAGCCGGTGACGCGCGTGGATCGCCGTCGGCGGGCCTGATCGCCCGCCGGCTGACCATCTTCGCCGACCGCGGCCCTGACAGGGGGTCGGCACACGCCGTATGGGCGTATCGCGTGCCGCCGGGCGGCCCGACGGGGGTGACGACGCGTTCGTTCCGGCCGTGAACGCCGGTTTTTTCGGGCGCCGCCAGGCGGCCTGGGGATCGTCGGATTCATTCGCCGGGACGGGGCGGGCGTCCGCCGTCCCGGCCGGAAAGCGCAACGGCCGCCCGGGGCCGGGCGGCCGTTGTCACCAGGAGGCGATCAGCGCTCGACCTCGCCGCGGATGAACTTCTCCACGGCCTCGCGCGCCGTGTTGTCGTCGTACTGGACCGGCGGGGACTTCATGAAGTAGGAGCTGGCCGACAGGATCGGGCCGCCGATGCCGCGGTCCTTGGCGATCTTGGCGGCGCGGATGGCGTCGATGATGACGCCGGCGGAGTTGGGCGAGTCCCACACCTCGAGCTTGTACTCCAGGTTCAGCGGGACGTCGCCGAACGCCTTGCCCTCCAGCCGCACGTACGCCCACTTGCGGTCGTCCAGCCACGGCACGTGGTCGGACGGACCGATGTGCACGTCGCTCTTGGCCATCTCCCGCGGCACCTGGGAGGTGACCGACTGCGTCTTGGAGATCTTCTTGGACTGGAGGCGGCTGCGCTCCAGCATGTTCATGAAGTCCATGTTGCCGCCGAAGTTGAGCTGGTAGGTGCGCTGCAGCTCGACTCCGCGGTCCTCGAACAGCTTGGCCAGCACGCGGTGCGTGATGGTCGCGCCGACCTGCGACTTGATGTCGTCGCCGACGATCGGCACGCCCGCCTTGGTGAACTTGTCCGCCCACTCGGGGTCGGAGGCGATGAACACCGGCAGCGCGTTGACGAACGCCACGCCGGCGTCCAGCGCGCACTGGGCGTAGAAGCGGTCGGCCTCCTCCGAGCCCACCGGCAGGTAGGACACCAGGACGTCGGCCTTGGTCTCCTTGAGGACCTTGACGACGTCCACCGGCTCCTCGGTGGACTCCTCGATCGTGTTGCGGTAGTACTCGCCGAGGCCGTCGTAGGTGTGGCCGCGCTGCACCACGACGCCGGTCGGCGGCACGTCGCAGATCTTGATCGTGTTGTTCTCGCTGGCGGTGATCGCCTCGGACAGGTCCATGCCGACCTTCTTGGCGTCCACGTCGAAGGCGGCGACGAACTCCACGTCGCGCACGTGGTAGTCGCCGAACCGGACGTGCATGAGACCCGGCACCTTCGTCGCGGGGTCCGCGTCTTTGTAGTACTCGACGCCCTGGACGAGCGAAGCGGCGCAGTTGCCCACTCCGACGATGGCCACGCGCACCGAACCCATCCGGTTGCTCCTTCTCTGCTACGGGACACGAGGTGTCCGCCACCTGTCCCCGGTCGCGGCGGCCGCGGTGGTCAGCGGCCCTCGCTCCGGGGCGTGTCCTGACTGGTCTTCGAAGATTTCGCGTGCTCCTGTGCCGCCCGCTCGCGTCCGATGAGCTCGTTGAGCCACCGGACCTCGCGTTCGACCGACTCGAGCCCGTGGTTGTGCAGCTCGAGCGTGTAGTGGTCGACCAGCTCCCGGGTCCGCGCCAGTGCGGCGCGCAGTCGCTCCAGCCGCTCCTCCAGCCGGCTGCGCCGGCCTTCGAGGATCCGCAGCCGCACGTCGGCGCGGGTGTGGGAGAAGAAGGCGAAGCGGACTCCGAAGCCCTCGTCCTCCCACGTCGCCGGTCCGGTCTCGGCGAGCAGGTGCTGCAGCCGCTCCTTGCCCTCGGCGGTGAGCCGGTAAACGATCTTCGACCTGCGCGACTGCAGGGCGATCGCGACGTTCGGCTCCTCCGGCCGGTCCTCCGCGATGAGGCCGTTGGCCAGCAGCTGCTTCAGGCAGGGGTAGAGCGAGCCGTAGGAGAACGCGCGGAACATGCCCAGCAGCGCGTTGAGCCGCTTGCGCAGCTCGTACCCGTGCATGGGGGACTCGTTGAGCAGGCCGAGCACGGCGAGCTCCAGCACGCCGGAGCCCTTCCTGCCTGCCATCGAACCCCCTTCGGGCCGCCCGGTCGATCCCTTCCCCCCTGCGGGGGCGTGCCCCGGAGGGCGTCGCGGCCGCGGCGTGCCGACCGAACGTCGGCTGTGCCGAGCACGCGATGTATCGAGTCAATGTATCGCTTCGATACATCGCAAAGATACGTAGGTGCCGTGCTTCCTGGCAAGTGGCCCAACTGCGGAAATCCGCCCGCCTCCCGCCAGGTCAGTAGGTGATTTGTCACCTTCAGTGCTGGTTTGTAATCTTCCATCACGGGTGACGCGGACGTACGCTGCTGGCATGTCGGGGCGGAGCGACCGCCGATGAGGCCGCGCCTGGTCGTCGATTACGGCCTGGCCAAGCGGGCGGCCCTGGCCGAGCTGAGGTCGGGCCGGCTCGCCCGCGACGACGCCTGCGACGCGCACCCCTATCTGCTGCGCGCCGCCAAGTACCACGGCGAGCCCACCGACAAGCGCTGCCCGGTCTGCCGGCGCGAGCGGCTCACCCATGTCACCTATGTGTACGGGGACGAACTCGGACGGTATGCGGGCCGCGTCAAGGCGACCTGCGAACTCGCCGACATGGCACGCGAATATGGAGAATTCCGTGTCTATGTTGTCGAGGTATGCCAGGGTTGCGCCTGGAACCATCTAACGGTGTCATACGTCCTCGGGCACGGAGGCGAGCCCCGCGGCCAGCGGGGATAGCTCCGGGTCACGCGTTCGGCCCGGCGCGGCAGCGCGGGGTCGGGCGAGCGGATCGTGCACAGCCGTCTCCCGCTCATCAGCGTGCACAGTAATCTTCGGACGACGCACCATCCGTACCCCCCGTTGATGAGGTCGCGTGAGTACTCCAAGCCAGCCCCGACCAAGACCCGGGTCGCCGTGGCCGGGCGGGCAGAACGGTCCCCGCTCCGGCCGGTCCGGGACGCCCAGCAGGACAGGCATGCCGAACGGCGGTGCCGCCGCCTCGGGCATGCCCGGCCGCCCGACGCCGCCGGGTCGCGGTCCCGGCGGGCCCGGCGGCCCCGGCGGTCCGGGAGGCGGCATGGGTAGGCCGTACGGCGGGCCGGGACGCCACAGCGCCGGCCGGGTGCCCCCCGGCCCCGGCGGAGGCGGTCCGCGCCGCGCCGCGAGCGCGATGCCCGGCCGTCCCGGCGGCCCCGGCGGACGCGGACCGGGCGGTCCTGGCGGACCGGGGGGACGCGGCCCCGGCGGCCCCGGCGGGCGCGGTCCGGGCGGGCGCGGTTTCGACGATTTCGACGGCCCGGAGGACCGGGAGCGCCGCTGGTACGACCATCTGCGGTCGCGTCCCACCGGCTGGCGCCGCTTCCTGCCGTCGTGGAAGCTGGTGGTCGGCGGCGGTCTGCTGAGCTTCCTCGGCCTGAGCGCCCTCATCGGCGTGGCGTACGCGCAGACGCCGGTGCCGGACGAGGGCAACGAGGACGCCACCAAGACCGCGGCGATCTTCTACTACCGGGACGGCAAGACCGAGATCGGCCGGATCGGCAAGAACCGCGAGCCGGTCACCATCGACAAGGTCCCCGAGCACGTGCGGTACGCCGTCATCGCGGCGGAGAACCGCACCTTCTACACCGACAGCGGATTCTCGTTCAAGGGCATCACGCGCGCGGTGTGGAACAACCTCACCGGGGGTGAGACCCAGGGCGGCTCGACGATCACCCAGCAGCTCGCCAAGAACTACTACCTGACGCCCGAGCGGACGATGAGCCGCAAGTTCAAGGAGATGTTCATCTCCTTGAAGCTCGAGGACAAGCTGGGCAGCAAGGACAAGATCCTCGAGCTGTACCTCAACACGATCTACTTCGGCCGCAACTCCTACGGCATCCAGTCGGCGTCCAAGAGCTTCTTCGGCAAGGACGTCAGCAAGCTCAACCCGGGCGAGGGGGCGCTGCTGGCCGCCATCATCCAGCAGCCCGGCCGCTTCGACCCGCGCAGCGACGACCCCGACGCCGTCCGGCAGACCAAGGCGCGCTACCTGTACGTGCTGGACGGCATGCGCAAGATGGGCAAGCTGAGCGACGCCGACTACGCCAAGTACAGCCAGGCGCTGCCGCAGACCAAGGAGATCGGCGGCAACGCCACCTTCGGCGGCCAGAACGGCTACATGATCAAGCGGGCGCTGAAGGAGCTGCAGCGCGACCAGGGCATCAGCGAGGACGAGGTCATCCGCAACGGCCTGCGGATCATCACCACCTTCGACCGCCGGAAGATGATCGCCGCCAAGAAGGCCGTCGAGGAGGCCGTCCCGGGCGTCAACCCGCGCAAGCTGCTCAAGTCGCACGTGCGGTTCGGCCTGGCGTCGGTCAACACCACCAACGGCGAGGTGGAGGCCATCTACGGCGGGCCGGACTACCTCAAGCAGTCCTTCGACAACGTCTGGCAGGGGTCGGCGCAGGCCGGATCGGCGATGAAGCCGTACGTGCTCGCCACCGCCCTGAAGAACGGCTACAGCCTGCGGACCACGGTGGAGAACCGGTCCGGGGTCTCGTTCAACGGATCCGGCCAGGTCGTGCCCCCCGGCACGCCCGGCGCGCTCGCCCCCATCCGCAACAGCCACTCCGGTCCGCCGGCGATCGACCTGATCAAGGCCACCCAGGAGTCCAGCAACACCGCGTTCGTGCAGCTGGCGCTGAAGGTGGGGGTGCCCAACGTCGCGCAGACCGCCGAGGACGCGGGCATCTCCTCCGACCTGATCGAGCCGTACAAGACCCAGGCGGGTCTGGCGCTGGGCATCAACGACATCCGCGCGATCGAGCAGGCGGCCGGGTACGCCACGTTCGCCAACGGCGGCACGTACTACCAGCCGCACGTCGTCCGCCAGGTGCGCACCAGGGACAACAAGGGCGAGTACAAGAAGCTGCAGTGGAAGCACCGGGAGGACATCTTCAGCGACGAGGTCACCCGGGACGTCACCTACGCGATGCAGCACGTGGTCAAGCCGGGCGGTACCGCGACGGCCGCGGCGCTCCCCGACCGTCCGGTGGCCGGCAAGACCGGTACCACGGAGAAGAACGCGGCGACCTGGTTCGTCGGGTACACCGCCAACCCGAAGCTGTCCACGGCCGTGACGATGTTCAACGACAAGAAGAAGACGTTGTACATCCCCGGCCTCGGCGAGGTGTCCGGTGGTCTCGTCCCGGCCCGCATCTGGAACGCCTACACCTCGGTCGTCGCGCAGGGCACCGCGCCCGAGCAGTTCCCGCCGCCGGCGTTCATCGGCAACCAGCAGTCGTTCGCCCAGACGCCCAAGCCGGAGAAGACCGAGGAGCCGGAGGACCAGGAGGACCAGGAGCCCAAGTGCGAGGGCCTGCGGCGCCGGTTCGACCCGCGGTGCGCCGACCAGACGCCGACGCCGCCGCAGACTCCGTGCCCGCCGGGCCAGGGCGACGGCGACCAGAACTGCACGCCGTCGACGCCGACGCCGCCGAGCCAGGGCGACTTCTGCGACCGGTTCCCCAACGCCCCGCACTGCAAGAAGGACGACGACGGGGATGGCGGTAACAACGGACCGCCGGCGCCGCAGCAGCAGTCGGAGCCGCTGTGGTCGGCGAGGTCACGACCATAGGGTGATGAACCACCGCGAACGGCCCCGGCCCCGGGCGACCCCCGGGGCCGGGGCCGTTCGTCATGTCGGGCCTGCGTTCCGCTCGTCCGCGCGGTCGTCCGGCCGCCGCCCCGGCATGCGGCCGCGCGATCACGGACTGCGCAGTACCCTCGGACGACGCAGAGCCGTACCGTTCCTCGACACCGAGCAGGAGGGGAGACCCGCACGATGGCACGCCCCGAACGGCCGCCGGCGCTCCCGCCGCTCACCGCGCGCGGCGACGCGCGCTGCGCGCCGTCCCTCGGCGGGGCGGCGGGTTCCCTCGCGATCCGGCCGTGGACGACCCGGCCGTGCGCGTTCGGAGCGAGGCGGCGGGACGCCGCACCTCTCCCCGATGGGGGCCGGCGCGCCGGCCCCGGCCGCGGCGTCCTGGACCGCCGGCGGGACGCCCATGGACGGTCAACGGAAACGCCAAGGCAACTACCTGATGAGGTCGCGTGAGTTCCCGAAGCCAGTACGGACCGGAATACGGAGAGGACCCCGCGCGGCTGCCGAGCGGCGGCGGTGCCCCGGACGCGGGTTCCGCCTCAGGAGCCGCGAGCAGATTCGGCGGCAGGATCTCGGCCCGCGGAGCGCCGGGGCGAAAACAGAGCGGGGCTCCGCCCCATGGACGGCATGCCGCCGGACCTATGCCGGACGGTCCCCCCGGTGGGGGGCCCTGGGGTCCCGGCGGGCCGGGCGGGCCCGGCTCAGGCGGCGGTAGAGGCCGCCGGGGACGGCATCCGGGCGGCTCCGCCAAGCCCGGGTGGCGGCGGTACGCGCCGTCGTGGAAGGTGCTGGCGGGGTTGGCGGCGCTCGTCGTCCTGGCCGGGGTGACGCTGTTCGCCGTCGGCTACACGATGACCCCGATGCCCACCACGCCGCAGGACGGCGTCACCGACGAGGGTTCGGCCATTCTCTACGCCGACGGCAAGACCCCGATCGTCCGCCTCGGCGCGCACCGCGAGTCCGTGCCGTTGGAGCGGGTGCCGCAGCACGTGCGCAACGCCGTGCTCGCCGCCGAGGACCGCGGCTTCTACAAGGAGAGCCTCGGAGTGTCGCCGCGGGGTCTGGCCCGCGCGGTGTTCAAGACCGTCATCGGCGGCGACACGCAGGGCGGGTCCACGATCACCCAGCAGCTGGCCAGAAACTACTACAAAGGCCTCAGCCAGGACCGGACCTTGAGCCGCAAGATCAAAGAGATCTTCGTCTCACTCAAGGTCGGCGAGCGGCTCTCCAAGAACAAGATCCTGGAGATGTACCTCAACACGGTCTACTTCGGCCGGCAGGCCAACGGGATCCAGGCCGCCGCCCGCGCGTACTTCCACAAGGACGTGAGCAAGCTGACCGTCGCCGAGGGCGCCCTGCTCGCCGCGATGATCCAGCGGCCCACCTACTTCAAGACGCGGGGCAACGACGAGGCCAACCGGGCGCTGCGCCGCCGCTGGAACTACGTCCTGGACGGCATGGTCGAGATGGGCACGCTGTCGGAGGCCGACCGCAGGAAGCAGACGTTCCCGGTCACCGAGCGCGAGTGGACCGACGCCAAGCAGACCAACCAGACCGGGTTCATCAAGGAACGCGTCATGGACGAGCTCCGGCAGATCAAGGGCCTGCCGGACGACGTGGAGAACGCCGGGCTGCGCATCACCACCAGCCTCGACCCGCGCTGGATGTCCTACGCCCGGCAGGCGATGGCCGAGGCCGAGGTGAAGCGCTGGCCGAAGAACATCGGCGCCGGGCTCATCGCCGTCGACCCGCAGAACGGCGAGATCAAGGCGTTCTACGGCGGCGACCCCAAACGCAGCCAGGTCGACACCGTCTTCACCCCCAGCGCCCAGGTCGGCTCCTCGTTCAAGCCCTACGTGCTGGCCACCGCCCTCAAGAGCGGGCAGAGCATCAAGTCCACGATCGACGGGCACTCGCCGCAGTGCTTCGACGGCGCCGGCGAGAGCCACCCGATCTCGTCCAGCTGCTACGCCGTCAAGAACGACGAGGGCGACCCGCCGATGGGCGTGATCGACCTGGTCACCGCCACCGAGAAGTCGGTCAACACCGCCTACGTCAAGCTCGGCCTCAAGCTCGGCCTCGCCCGCGTCGCCAGGACCGCCGAGGAGTTCGGCATCCCCAAGCGCTACCTCGACCCGCACCGCAACGCCGGCGGCCTGTCCCTCGGCATCGCCAACATCCCGGCGGTGTACCAGGCGGCCGGGTACGCGGCGTTCGCCAACGGCGGCACCGCCGTCACCCCCCACCTGATCACCAAGGTGCAGGTGCGCACCGAGGACGGCACGTACCGGACGCTCCCGCTGCCCTGGGGCAAGGACAAGGGCGAGCGGGTGCTCAGCCAGGACCAGGCCGCGCAGGCCACCTACGCGATGCGCAAGGTCGTCACCAGCGGCACCGCCACCAGCGCCCGGCTGAGCGACGGACGGCAGGTCGCCGGCAAGACCGGGACCACCGACAAGAACGCCGCGGCGTGGTTCGTCGGGTACATCCCGCAGCTGTCCACGGCCGTGACGGTGTTCAACAAGAACGGCACCAAGCCGATCACCGGCATTCCCGGCTTCCGGGGCAACAGCATCTACGGCGGCACGGTCCCGGCGAAGATCTGGAAGAGCTTCATGGAGAAGGTCATCGCCGGGGAGGACCTGCCGCCGAAGACCTTCCCGGAGCCCACCTACAGCGACACCGTCGCCAAGGCGTGGGACGCCCCGCCCCCGCCGAGCCCGAGCCCCACGCCGACCCCGTCGTCCCCGGAGCCCTGCCCGCCGGACCAGGGCGACGGCGGCCTCCCCGACGGACGCCCGTGCGTGCCGTCGCCGACCCCGTCGCCGAGCACGCCGACCGGCCCGCCGGACGGGCAGGTCCCGTGCGACCGGTTCGGCATGCCGCTGGGCTGCAACCCCGACATCCCGCCGTACGAACCGCCGCCGCGGTGGTGGTGCGACTCCCATCCGCAGCACCCGCAGTGCATCGGAACCGAGCCGCGTCCCAGGACCCGGACGCGCGGGTGACGGAACGCGGGCCCGGTCCTTCGCCGAGGACCGGGCCCGCGTGCCATAGTGTGCGAGCATGTCGCCGTCTTCTTCCGATGCGGAGGGACACGCCGGGCCCCGGACCCGGGTGAGCGCCGCCCCCGCCCCGCCCTCGACCGCCGACCGCCGCCTGCGCGGACTCGTGCCCGTGCTGACGGGCGTCACGGCCCTCGTGTGCCTGCTGGGCTGGCTGCAGAAGCAGCCGTGCGCGTCCGCCGGATTCGACTTCGTGAGGACGACGACGCGCGCCTGCTACACCGACATCTACCCGCTGTACTTCGTCCGCGGCCTGAACGAGAACAAGGTCCCCTACTTCGACTCCTTCGACGGCGACGCGTTCCGCTACGTCGAGTACCCGGTGCTCAGCGGCGCCTTCATGCAGGTGGTGAACTGGCTCGTCCAGCCGTTCGCCGCCGCGTCGCGGGGCATGGCGTTCTACAACACCACCGCGCTGCTGCTGGCGGGGCTGGCCGTCGTGACCGTCCTGGCCACGGCCTACGCGGCGGGACGGCGGTCGCTGCGCACGGGGCTGATGGTGGCGCTGTCCCCGGCGCTGCTGCTCACCGCCTACATCAACTGGGACCTGCTGGCCGTCGCGCTGACGGCGCTCGCGGTGGCGGCGTGGTCCGCGCGCCGTCCCGCGCTGGCGGGCGTGCTGCTCGGCCTGGCCGTCGCCGCGAAGTTCTACCCGGTGCTGTTCCTGTGGCCGTTCGTCCTGCTGTGCGTGCGCGCGGGCCGGTGGCGCGCCCTGGGACGCCTGCTGCTCGGCGCCGCGGCGAGCTGGCTCGCCGTCAACCTGCCGGTGATGCTGTTCGCCTGGGACGGCTGGCTGACCTTCTACTCGTTCAGCCGCAGCCGCGGCGTCGACTGGGGGTCCATCTTCTTCTTCCTGCAGGACCACGGCCTGGAGGGCGTGTCCGACCGCGACCACCTCAACATGATCGGCACCGGTGTGTTCGCGCTGCTCGCCCTGGCCGTCGGCGTGCTCGCGCTGGCCGCCCCGCGCCGTCCGCGCCTGCCGCAGCTGATGCTGCTGGTGCTGATCGCGTTCATGCTGCCCAACAAGGTGTGGTCGCCGCAGTACGTCCTGTGGCTCCTGCCGCTGGTGGCGCTGGCCCGGCCCCGCCTGCCCGCCTACCTGCTGTGGCAGGCCGGGGAGGTCGTCTACTTCTTCGGCATCTGGTGGTACCTGCTGTCGGTGTCGCTGCGCGTGGAAGGCGCCGACTTGTCCGGGACGTTGTCGACGCTGCTCTCCTTCGACCTGCCCACCGAAGGCATCGACACCGCCACCTACCACGTGGCCCTGCTCGCCCGCTTCCTGACCGTCCTGCTGCTCGCCGTCCTGGTCGTGCGCGACATCCTGCGCCCGTCCGGCGACCCCGTCCGCGCCGGAGGCGACGACGACCCGGCCGGCGGCGTCCTCGACGACGCGCCCGACGCGTTCCGCTTGGCGCGCCCCGCCCGCACCCTCCAGCCGGCAACCTGAACGGAGCCCACGCGAGCGACGGCGCCGCCCCACCACCGGCTCACAGCCCAGGCTCGAACACCGGGACGGAGCGGTACGCGGCGAAGGCGGGGCCAGACGCGTCGCGCAGTGACTCTGTTCACACGGTTCGCGGCCCGAGCTCGTACTGGGGGAGGGCGCGGACGGACGCGTCCCGCGGACGGCGCCCCCCGTACGCGGCGCGGCCGAGACGAGGCGCGCTCCGACCACAGCGGCTGGTCGGAGCGCGCTCGAAGGGCCTCAGCGCGGGGCCGGCACCCTAGACGCGGGCTTCCAAGGCGCGGATGAACCACTCGAAGAACGGCGTCAGCGTCGGGATCTCCGGCCAGCCGTTGATGACGCCGATGAGCTGCCAGTAGCGCTCGGCGCGCGAATCGGTGCCGATCCGCAGGTTCTCCAGCAGCGTGCGGCGGAACTCCGGCCCGTCGGTCTCGCCGTACGCCTCGGCGTACGCGGCGGCGAGCTCGTCCACCACCGCGTCGGCCTCGGGCGACTCCGGCGCGGTCCCGGACGCGCGGGCCGCCTCCACCCGCTCGCGGATGAGGTCGGCCAGCTCCATGAAGTTGTCCGGGACGCGGATCCGGTCGCGCATGCGCGCCTGGTGCTCCATCATCTCCCGGATCCGCCGCCGGAAGCCGGGGTCCTGGACGAGCTCGGCCAGCTCGACCCACGCCTCGACCTGCTCGGGCGTCGGGTCGTCGGGCAGCTCCGGCACGCCCGCCCGCATCTTCGCGGCGAACTCGGGGTTGACGTCCAGCCCTTCGAACATCTCGTCGAGGAAGTCGGCGATGATCCGCCGCCGTTCCTCGTCCGACAGGTGGACGAGTTTGCGCATCAGCTCCAGCTCCTCTTCATTCGAGCCGCGTCCGGCCACCGCCCGCAGCACCGCCCGGCGCAGCCGCAGCGTGCGGATCTGCGCGTCCAACGCCTTGGCGTGCGCCGCCGCGACCTCGGACACCGTGATCTCGCGTGCCAGCACCCGCCGGATCGTGGCCAGGTCCACCCCCAGCTCGCGCAGGGTCCTGACCAGGTCCAGGCGGACGACGGCCGCCAGGTCGTACAGCCGGTAACCGGACCGGGTCCGTCCGGACGGCGGCAGCACCCCGCTGTCGGAGTAGAACCTGATCGTCTTGACCGGCAGCCCGGTGCGCCGGGCCACCTCGCCGATCGTGTACAGCCGGTCGCCGTCCATGCCCTTCACCGTGCGGCCTCCAGTAAGGGGAGACTCAAGTCGCTTTCCGCCGCGGCGTGACGATCTCGCCGCGCGATAATCCGCCGGTCACGCCCTGTCGTCCTCGCAGATCGCCACGGTATGTGGTGTCGTTGTGGGGTGTGAGCCCGGCTATGCACGGCCGTCCCGGTCGTACGCTCGATACGGCGCCGCTTTGGGCCGCGAGAACGCGACGCGGAAAGGAACGGCTGTCAGCACGTGTGCTGCGGGTGGTGTCGGGAACGGTGGGAGCCATGGTCAGCTCGTCCCCTCGGCTGACGGCGGCGCCCCGCCCGGACGCCGCCGTCCCGACCGCCGCCGTCGTACCGGCGGGCAGGGCCGCGACGGCCCGGCCGTGCCCGCGGTCGCTCACACCACCCGTCATCGGCCGTGGAGGCGCGGGCGCCGCCGGCCGCCGCCGCGGCCGCGCGCGGATGGCGTCGATCCCGCCATCGGCGGCCGGCCGCCTCGCAAGCCGGATTGACGACTTTGCCGGGAGATGACGCACGTGGACGCGAACCGAGCGCTTGACGAGTTGCTCATCGGACGGTTGAAGCCGGGCGTCTACCAGTGGCGGACGCCGCCCGTTCCGGGCGCCGTCGGCGACACCAGTTGGATGGAGCGAGCGGAGCAGGCGGGATGGCGCGCCTACCATCTCGACGGTCGCCGCGCCCGCGACAAGGACGCCTTTCTGCGCCTGTGCGCCGAGGTGTTCGCCTTTCCGGCGCGGTTCGGCGGCGACTGGGACGGTCTGGAGGAGTGCCTCACCGACCTGGCCTGGGCTCCGGCGCGCAACGGCTACCTGGTGCTGTACGAGTCGTGGGCGGAGCTGGCCGAGGCCGACCAGGCGTCGTTCCGCACCGTCCTGGACATCTTCGGCAAGGCCGTCGAGTCGTGGCGGGAGACCGCGACGCCCATGACGGTGCTGCTGTCGAACGTCGGCGTGGAGGTGGCGGGCGTCCCCCGACTCGCCTGACCGGTGCCCCGATGCGCCGACGCCCCCGGGCCGGCGTCCCGTGCGCCGGATGCCCGGGGGCGTCGCGTCGGCAGGTGCTCCTCGGCGGGCGGACTCAGTAGCTCGATCCGCCGCTGTTCATGCTCCACACCGTGACGCCGTAGAACGCGATCAGCACGAGGTAGACGATCCACAGGAGCGTGACGAGGTAGCCGAGCACGAGGCCGCCGATGGCCAGGCCGCGTCCCTGCTCACCGGTGCGCTTGATCTGGCTGGTCGCGACGTGACCGCAGATGATCGCCGGGATGGAGGTCAGACCGCAGAGGAGGAAGCCGATGACGCCGAGCACCAGCGAGGCGACGGCCACCCCGTTGGTGTGCGCGGACGCCGGGGGAACGCCGTGGTAGTGGTGGTGCACAGAGGGCTGCTGGTACGCCTGCCCGTAGCCGCCGTAAGGGTCGTACGAGGGGTGTGCCATGAGAGGTCCCTGATCGGTCTGGGCACGCTCGCCCGAGTGTGGTTCCGGTGATTGCTGTGGTTCCGGTGAATGTTGTGGTTCCGGTGAATGTTGTGGTGTCGGTGATGGTCGTTCCGCGTGATTGGATGCCGCCCATCTCCGACGGGTTCGGGCGTCGCGCGCTGAAGATCAACCGGTCAGGTTGGCGCGGAGCCAGGCGATGTCGTCCGCCTGGCCCGCCTGGGGCGTCTCCACGACGACCGGCGCGCCCGCGGCCCGCACCACCGCGAGGATCAGCTCCGGGTCGATCGTGCCGCTGCCCAGGTTGGCATGCCGGTCGGCGCCGGAGCCGAACGCGTCCCGGCTGTCGTTGCAGTGCACCAGGTCGATCCGCCCGGTGATGGACTTGATCCGGTCGACGGCGTCGATCAGCTCCTCGCCGGCGGCGTGGGCGTGGCAGGTGTCCAGGCAGAACCCCACCTTGGAGTCGAGGTCGGCGACGCTCGACAGCGTCTCCCACAGCCGGGCGATCCGGTCGAACTTGCGCGCCATCGCGTTGTCGCCGCCCGCGGTGTTCTCGATGTAGATCGGGATCGGGCACTCGATCCGCTCGAAGACCTTGCGCCAGTTCTCGAAGCCGATTTCCGGGTCGTCCTTCTTCAGCATGTGCCCGCCGTGCACGATCAGCGCCTTGGCCCCGATCGAGGCGGCCGCCTCCAGCTGCTGGGACAGCACCTTGCGGCTGGGGATGCGGATCCGGTTGTTGGACGTCGCCACGTTGATGATGTAGGGCGCGTGCACGTACACGTCCACGTCCGAGTCCCGCAACGCCTCCACGCCCTCGGGCAGGACGGGCTTCTTCCAGCCCTGCGGGTCGCCCAGGAAGATCTGGACGACCTCCGCCCCGATCGAACGGGCGGTGGCGAGCGCGTTGCTCTGGTCGACGTGGGCTCCGATGCGCATGCCACGAGCCTATCCACGCCCCCCGACATCGTCCCCTGATCCAGCCACCCTCGCCCGCCCCCAGCCCTCACCTCACGGGAGCCCTCGACCACGCCGCGCCCAGTCCGCTGGCACAGTGAGGCGGCAAACAAGACATAGCCGCAGTTCCGCTCTGCAGCCTTCCTGGAGCGTGGCACCAAGCCGGACGCCCCGTCATCTGTGGCCTGACGGCACAACGAGGACAGACGGGGAAGCGCGGACGGGCAGCCGTGACGCCGTCGAGGCTGCACCGTCGATCACGAATCTCCAGCGAGCGCCCAGGGCGCGGGCGGACGCGTCATCGCCCTGAGCGCGCGGCCGGTACTCCGGCCGCTGAATCATGACCGCCACAGCGCGCTCTCGACGACGGCCAATCGCCAGACGTTCTACTCACATAACGCTAGTCACATAACGCTAGTCACATAACGCCCAGGCAGGCCTCAGCGCCGGGAGCGTTCCCCGGCGGGGGCAGATGGCGTAGTGCCGGGTGGAGGAAGGTGGGTCGACGCGAGGCGGACTGCAGTTGGACGGAGCGCGGGCGGAGAGGATGGGGCGAGTTTGGAGTCGACCGGACCGTGGGCGGCGCGTGGCGTTGGGGCGCCTGCGGCGCAGGGGGGTGCGCGGCAGCTGCTCGGTGATCGGCGCGCTGCTCTGGGGGCGGTGTTCTGGAAGTCGTTGTGGACGGCGGATGACTGATGCGGGGGGGCGGGGGCGGGCGGCTCAGATGCTGAATCCGCCGTGACGCAGGGCGAAGGCGGCGCCCACGAACGAGGTGACCATGCCGATGACGTTCAGCCAGCGTTCGCCCGTCGTGGCGGAGATGAGCTGGGAGTACAGGGCCAGCGGCAGTCCGATCACGCCCGCCACGGCCCCGAAGAAATGGGTCGCCGGGATGAAGCCCAGCACCAGAGCGATCAGTCCGATGGTGATGGCGGAAACCGCCAGCGCGTTCTCCACCGGGTGCCGCTGTCCGTCGGTGTTGAGTGTGATCAACGGGCGCTTCTTCTGGGTCGCCTCGTCGGTCATCGGTCCACCCCCTCCGGGTGCGGTGGTCGGATCCGTCGGGTCGGGGTTCACCTGCTCGCCGGACCGGCGGCAGGGGGACCGCGGCGCCGGTCGCGTCGGCGCGGTAAAGGGATTCCCCAGAGCCCGAAAGATCAACCAGGGGTGCTGAGGAGGAAACTGTCGGCGCGGCCCGGTAGTGTCGAACATGGATTCGAGGCCGCGTGGACTCGCAGGAGGTGCCGAAGATGAGGGAGGACGACCTCGCGCTCATCGGCGACGCGGAGCTCGTCGAGGAGCTGTCGCTGCTGACCACCCAGACCGCCCGCATGCGCGCCCGGATGGCCGACATCATGGCCGAGCTGGAGCGCCGTCGATGCGCCGCCAAGGCGGCCGGCGCCGCGGCGCCCGCGTCCCGCCGCTGACGCCACGTCTCATCATCGCCAAGCGGTGGCGGGGCGCCGTCGACCGCCTCCGGCGACGTGCCGCGCGAGAACGCCGCGGCGCGGCGACCGGCCGGTCCGCGGTGACGTCTCGAGCGTGGACGGCGGCATCATCGCGACGGCGCGTCCGAACGCGATCGGCGCGGCCGCCCTTTCGACTGCGCCCCCGGGCTCTCCCTCTGTACTCCCCGACTTTCAGAGAGACTGGTGAAGCCGATGCCCGCACAGCCCCGCGCCGCAGTCACGCCGCGGCGCGTACCGGGGCTGCGCCCGAACGCCCATGCTCGGGGACGAGCCGGGCGAATCGCGGCAGAGCAGGCGGAGGGCCTCGGCGGGCGCGCGGAGAAGGGGTTCGGAGGGCGTCTGAGCTTGGTAGCCTGTACCGGTCCCACGGGCGGCGCCCCCCGATCACCGGTCCGGTCCGCCGCCGTGGGGGAGCACGAGCCCTCCTGTCACGGAGAGACCGTGACCGCATCAGTCCAGAGGAGGTAGGGACACAAGCATGCGTCGTTACGAAGTCATGGCCATCCTCGACCCCGCGATCGACGAGCGGAACGCGGCCGCGGCGCTGGACCCGTTCCTGAAGGTCATCAAGGATGGCGGCGGCAGCGTGGAGAAGCTCGACATCTGGGGTCGCCGGCGTCTGGCCTACGACATCCAGAAGAAGTCCGAAGGCATCTACGCGGTGATCGACCTGACGGCCGAGCCTGCCACGGTCAAGGAGCTCGACCGGCAGCTCAACCTGAGCGAGTCGGTGCTGCGTACGAAGGTCATCCGACCCGAGGTCCACTGAGCGGGGCCCGGTACCGCACACCCGCCCTACCAGCCGGAGCGAGCCCATGGCAGGCGACACCCAGATCACCCTTGTCGGAAACCTCGTCGAGGACCCGAACCTCCGCTTCACCCCGAGCGGGCAGGCGGTCGCGTCGTTCCGCGTCGCGTCCACGCCGCGGTACTTCGACCGTCAGTCGGGGGAGTGGAAGGACGGTGAAGCCCTCTTCCTGACCTGCAACGTCTGGCGGCAGGCGGCCGAGAACGTGGCCGAGAGCCTGCAGCGCGGCATGCGGGTGATCGTGCAGGGGCGGCTCAGGCAGCGCTCGTACGAGACCCAGCAGGGTGAGAAGCGCACCGTCTACGAGCTCGAGGTCGACGAGGTCGGCCCGTCCCTGCGCTACGCGACCGCGAAGGTCAACAAGACGCAGCGGCAGGGCGGCGGCTTCGGCGGCCCCGGCGGCGGTGGCGGCTTCGGCGGTGGCGGCGGTTTCGGCGGCGGCCAGGCCGGCGGCCCCGGCGGCGCCCCGGTGGACGACCCCTGGGCCACCACCGGCGGCGGCGGAGGTTTCTCCGACGACCCGCCGTTCTGACCGGCGCCCCGCGGACGCCCGTCTCGGCTCCGGCCCGTTCGGCCGATCCCGGTCGCGCGTCAGCCGCGCCCGCACACGGCCGGACCTCGCCGGTCGGCTGCGACGCGTCGACGGTCGCCGCGGCGGATCGACGGCGGGCCGCACCGGTCGGCGGGTCGGCTGAACGGCGAGCGGTCCGTCACCGGACGATCCGGTTCCGGCCGGGGCGGTCGTCTCCGATCGCCCTCAACCGGTATCGGCTCGGCGTCGCTCGGCGAATCCAACTGAAAACACACGTCCATTCCCGCGCGAGCGGGGCTCTCGATCAAGGAGCACCACGATGGCGAAGCCACCTCCGCGCAAGCCCAAGAAGAAGGTTTGCGTGTTCTGCCAGGAGAAGATCTCCTACGTCGACTACAAGGACACGGTTCTGCTGCGCAAGTTCATCTCCGACCGCGGCAAGATCCGTGCCCGTCGCGTGACCGGCAACTGCACCCAGCACCAGCGGGACGTCGCCACGGCGATCAAGAACGCCCGTGAGATGGCGCTGCTGCCGTACACCAGCACCGCGCGCTGAGTGGGGAGGGACCAGCGAACATGAAGCTCATCCTGACCCAGCAGGTCTCCGGGCTCGGCGAGCCGGGGGACGTCATCGAGGTCCGTGACGGCTACGGCCGCAACTACCTCGTGCCGCGCGGGCTCGCGATCAAGTGGACCCGCGGTGCGGAGCGGCAGATCGAGTCCATCAAGAAGGCGCGCGCGGCCCGCGAGATCGCGACCATCGAGCACGCCAAGGAGATCGCCGCCCAGCTGCAGGCCATGAAGGTGACGCTGCGCACGCGCAGCGGCAGCAACGGGCGCCTGTTCGGCGCGGTCACCGCCGCCGACATCGTCGAGGCGGTCAAGGCCGCCGACGGTCCCGACCTGGACAAGCGCCGCATCGAGATCAGCAGCCCGATCAAGACGCTCGGCGCGCACCAGGTCAGCGTCCGGCTGCACCCCGAGGTCAACGCGACGATCGACCTGAACGTCGTCGCCGCCTGACCCGGTCGGTCGCACTCGGGATCGCTCTGCGAGACCATCACGCACACGCGCGCGACGCCGCGTCCGGGGCCAACCAGCGGCCGGTGGCCCCGACGCGGCGTCGCGCCGTGTACGGCGCTGACGACCCAGGCGGTGCGAGATCGTCATCAGCCGAACACCGAGTCAGGACGGTCCGCGTCATACCGCGTCGCCACCCACGGCGTCGGCCCATCCGGCTGCGCCGCCACAACGAGATCCACTGGACAAGGCTGGTCGGAGCCTGTCGTCTGCGCTGCGCCTGGACGCGTTGACAGCCGCTCGGTGATCACAGCGCGGCCCTACGCGGACGACGGGCCGCCCCCGGTAGCGCCTTACATGCAGCGAGTTCGCCGGCTGTGGCGGGCTGCGACTTCGACAATGGCGCCCTGTTCTATGGGCCGGGCGATCCTCGTTTCATGTGAAACGTCCATGACACGCCCTGTCCTTGGTGCCCCGTCTGTCGGACAACTACCTTCTGTAGTGATCCGACCTCGGAGGGGAATGAGATGGGCGCGTTCGCGGACGGCAGCGATGACGATGACCTAGGGCCGATGCGCCGGACGGTGACGGGGGCGCTGGGAATCGGACTGCTGGACGCCTTCCTTCTGGAGGCGCTGTCCGCCGGGGGCGCTGCCTCGGCCGATTCGAGCCTGGCCGCGCCCGGGGGCGACGCCCGGCGCGCCGCTCTCACCGCGCTCCGTCCGCGAATCCACACGCGCCGCGAGTGGGGCGCGCGCCCTCCGCGCAAGCGCGCCAAAGTCCTGCGCCGGGCGCCGAAGAAGATCGTCGTCCATCACACGGCCACCCCCAACTACCGGGACGATTCGCTCGCCCACGCCTACTGGCTGTCCCGCTGGATCCAGCGCCACCACATGCACGTCCGAGGGTGGGCCGACACCGGGCAGCAGCTCACCATCAGCCGCGGCGGCCACGTGATGGAGGGCCGCAACCGCACCTTGAGCGCCCTTCGCAGGGGACGCCTGGTCGTCGGCGCGCATGTCCGGGGCCACAACCGCCACGCGATCGGTATCGAGAACGAGGGCACCTACATGAACGCCGAGGTGCCCGGTGCGCTCTGGGACTCGCTGGAGCGGGTCTGCGCGTGGCTGTGCGCGCGGTACGACCTCGACCCGTACCGCGCCATCGTCGGTCACCGCGACTTCGCCGACACCGAGTGCCCCGGCGACGTCCTGTACGACCTGCTTCCCGACCTGCGGCACCGCGTCGCGCACCGCCTCGAGGGGGCGACCGGACGCGGCCGACCGAAGAAGAGGCGGGCAGGTAAGAAGGCGGAGTCCTCGCCTGCTCGCGGGGAGACCGACGCTTCCACCGCGCCGAGCACGTCTCCCGCGCCTCGAGCCGATGGGCCCGACACAGTGCACGCCGCGTCCAGTGAGCTCCCGCGCACTGCGCCATCCGAGCCGAGCGCCGCCGGCCCCTCTGCCTCGCCACCACCGGTATCTGATCAGCCGGTTCCGTTCCCGTCTCCGATCGATCAGGCGGAGTAGCATCGGCGAGGGATTCTCGGCACCGTCCGTCACCCATCGCCGTGCGGCTGTCTTGGTCGCGCGCGGCCGTCTTTCACCTTGCGCCGAAGCCGCATGCCTTTCGGAGTCTGTTGAGTGACCGGTGCGTAGGGCAGCCGCGGGCCGAGTACGCAAGAGAAGACAGCACCGCCGTGCGGCCGTCCACGAGCTGCTGGCCGCCGCCTGTGCGGGGGCGGGTCAGCCCTCCAGGGCGCCACCGGTGTGCTCGTTTCGCGTCATCCGCTGGCAGGCGACTCGCTGGTGCCGAAAATGCGCCGACTTGGGCTGCTGAGTCTTGGCTGGGATCGAGCCACTGTCGTCGGGGAGGCCGCTCTCGACGCCGCTGGCACAAGCCTGCGAGCGCAACTTCGAGCGGGGCCCAGCTGGCCATCACGCGTGGGCTCTGCTCGATGTTTGCAGGTGGATGGTGCTCCCGCCGCCTGCTTCCACCACCGCCTTCGGGCAGCCAGGCGACGACGGTCCGATCGAAGGTGAGGCGCCGTGGCCGCTGCGGGAGCCGAGGGATAAGCGAGGTGCGGTGACAGGCTCCGAGCGGGGCCCGGAAAGTCAGCGGGCGGGATCGGCGTTGCGGCGAGGACGCTCGGCGGCTGCGACGCCCGTTCGTGGTAGCCGGTACGGCTTGTCAGAAGCCCTGGGCCGCGTCCCTCATCGGCGTGGGGCGTGGGTGACGGAGGGACGCGGCGAACGCAGCGGGCTCCTGTCGCGGCCTTGGACTCAGTTGTCCGTGGTCATGTAGCGCGAACGGCGGCGGGCGATCTCTGGGTCGATGCCCTCGACGAGCGACCAGATGCCCGCGATGCGTTCCACCAGGGTTTCCGGAGGCAGGCCGGCCATGCCCTCGGCTGCCAGGTCGTCGATCGCCTGGGTCAGAAGGGCCAGTCGCTCACCGTTGTTAGAACGCATGTTCGAATCCTAGCGACTCGGCGGTCCCGGTGCGGTCGATTCGGCGGTGTGGTCCCGTCCAACACAAGAAACGTGAGGCTGCGGCACTCGGCCGCCGACTCCGCGGCCCGCAACGGCGCCCGACCTGGCGACCGCCGGCTGTGCTACCCGTCCACCGGCGACCTCCTGTGGGCATGGCACGCAGCCTGGCGCCATCCGGTCAGCGGCGGACGGCGCCGGTGACCATCCAAGCGTTGCCGAGCGACCGCACCCCCAGGGTCACCATCCGAGTGGTCATCCACAGCCCGAGGGCAAGCCACAATCCCACGAGCCCCGCGTCCGCGCCGTACGCGAGCAACGCGGCGGGCAGGAACGTCAGCGTCGCGATGACCGTGCTGGCGGCCAGGTACGCGCCATCGCCCGCGCCGATGAGGATGCCGTCCAGGACGAACACGACACCCGCGATCGGCTGCATCGCCGCGATCACGATGAGGCTGGCCAGCAGCGCGTCGCGCACCTGTTCGTCGTCGGTGAAGAACGCGGGGAGCCACGGCCGCACGACGAGGACGGCGACCAGGAACAGCGCCCCGCACGCGACCCCCCACTGCACCATCCGACGGGTGGCGCCGCGAGCGCCCGCGGTGTCGGCCGCGCCGAGATGGCGTCCGATGATCGCCTGTCCGGCGATCGCGACGGCGTCGTGGGCGAGCGCCAGCAGGTTCCACACCTGGAATCCCACCTGGTAGGCCGCGATCTCGGTGTCGCCCATGCGCGCCGCCACGGACGTGCCCACGATCAGCACCACCCGGAGCGCCGCGGTCCGCACCACCAGGTTCACCCCTGCCGTGGCGGCGGTGCGCATTCCCGCCAGGTCCGGCCCCACAGGGGAGCCGTGCCTGCGGGCCGCGCGGAGCACCACCGCGACGTACACGCCGGCGCTGACCGTCTGCGCGATCACGGTGCCCCAGGCCGAGCCGGCGACGCCCCAGCCCAGGCCCAGGACGAACACCAGGTTCAGCGCGAGGTTTCCCGAGAAGCCCGCGACGGAGACCAGCAGCGGCGTGCGGGTGTCCTGGAGGCCGCGCAGCACCCCTGTGCCCGCCAGCACGACGAGCATTCCGGGGATGCCGAGCAGGCTGACCGTGAGGTACGTGCGGGCGTACGGGGTGACCGCGTCCGAGGCGCCGAAGACGTCGACCAGCCAGGGGACCAGCGGCCATCCCGCGACGGCGAGCACCGTCCCGATGGCCAGCGCCAGCCACATGCCGTCGATGCCCTGCCGGATCGCCGCCCGCACGTCCCCGGCCCCCACCTGACGGGCCACCCCGGCGGTGGTGCCGTACGCGAGGAAGACGCACAGGTACACCAGCGTCGCCAGCGCCTGACCGGCCACCCCCAGACCGCCGAGCTGCGCCGTGCCCAGGTGGCCCACGATGGCCGAGTCGGAGAGCAGGAACAGCGGTTCGGCGATCAGCGCGCCGAACGCGGGCAGCGCGAGCCGCAGGATCTCCCGGTCGTGCGCGTTCCAGCGCAACCGCAGTCGTGAACCGCCCATCACCGCCGCAACGGTATCAACTCGGTAATCGATATCAAACCATTGAGGATTACAGAGATCGGGACCTATACACCCGGCGCCTCCAGCGCTGGGACGGGACCGAGAAGGTCGTCGAGCAGGTCAGACGGGACGATCGCAGGGCCGCTGTGTTTGATGTCGTCCAGATCGCACACGCGTGGGCCGTCGCCTCGAGGCCCTCCGCATGTCCCCGAAGACTCACCTCAATGCCGGGCTGGGGCGCGGGCGCCGTGCGCACTCTCATTGACGTCGGCCAAAGGCTGCGCTTCCGCTCTTCCCCCCGGCGCCGCTGCTCTCCCCGTCTCCGCCGTGTGCACAACTGCTCGTGGCTGCTCCCTCTGTAGAGAACCGCCTGACGTGGACGGCGCGAACGCGTGCCATCCGCCTCGCCGCACTTGCCTCGCGGCGCGTCCCAAGGCCAGGTCATCACGACAACAGCAGAGCGGGTGAGGCATGAACGCAGGCAGGAAGAACAGCGCGTCGCCGCGCTCGAGGCGTCGGCGCAGCCGAGGATATGACGTCGCATCGGGCTTGCAGAGGGCGGCGCATCGACGTTGAGGCGGGCGTTGCACCGCGGGTCAGAGGGCTGAGACGGATGCCGTCGGCGTACTATCCGTTCTTCATGGCCGCTGCGTGGCGCGGACGCGACCGTGGATGAACGGCCCGGTGTCGCGGGGGCGGCGAACTTTCTTTCCCGCACACCCGGTGGACAGCATTTGCGCAGGCCAGGACACCGACACGCGATCTTGAATGGAGTTGTCCTCAGGGTTGTCCCCAGGTTGTGCACAGCCCTTCCGGCGTGTGTGCACATGCCGTCCACACCCCGTCCACAGCCGCCTTTGCGCCCCCGGCACGCCCGCCCGGAGAATGTCGGAGGCTTCCGATACATCTGGGAACCGGGGCGACCGCGGTGCCGGTGAGGCATGCGGTGATCGATCGAGGGGGGTGGGACAGGTGAGTGTGACCGATCTCGGACCCCAAGGTCAGGAGTTCGAACGCACCCCACCGCACGACATCACCGCCGAGCAGGGCGTGCTGGGCGGCATGCTGCTGTCCCAGGACGCGATCGCCGAGGTCATCGAGGTCCTGCGCACCCAGGACTTCTACCGTCCCGCGCACCAGATCATCTTCGACGTCATCCTCGACCTGTACGGGCGCGGCGACCCCGCCGACGCCGTCACCGTGGCGGGCGAGCTGACCAAGCGCGGCGAGATCGGCCGGGTGGGCGGCGCCCCCTACCTGCACACGCTGATCTCCTCGGTGCCCACCGCCGCCAACGCGGGCTACTACGCGAAGATCGTTCGCGAGCGTTCGGTGCTGCGCAAGCTCGTCGAGACCGGCACCCGGATCGTGCAGATGGGGTACGCGGCCGACGGCGCCGACGCCGACGAGATCCTCGACCGGGCCCAGGCCGAGATCTTCGCCATCGCCGACAAGCGCAGCGGGGAGGACTACGCCCCGCTCAGCGAGATCATGCCCGGGACCCTGGACGAGATCGAGGCGATCGGCAGCCGCGGCGGCCAGATGGTCGGCGTCCCCACGGGCTTCGCCGACCTCGACGCCCTCACCAACGGCCTGCACCCGGGCCAGATGATCGTCGTCGCCGCGCGGCCCGCGATGGGGAAGGCGGTGAGCCTCGACACGCCGCTGCCGACCCCCACCGGCTGGACCACCATGGGCGAGGTCGAGGTCGGCGACCTGCTCATCGGAGCCGACGGCAGGCCGACCCGCGTCGTCGCGGCGACCGAGGTGATGTACGGGCGGCCCTGCTATGAGGTCGAGTTCTCCGACGGAGAGGTGATCGTCGCCGACGCCCAGCACCAGTGGCGGACCATCACCCGCGTGAGCCGCCGCGGGCGGTTCGAGGGCGTGTCCGCGAAGCGCGCGGTGGACGCGGCCGTCACGGTCGTGAACGGCTCCGGCGGGCACGCCCGGCACCGGGACGCCGCGGTGGCGGTCGGCCAGAAGCCCTTCCATGCCTTGCACGCGGTGACCCGCGAACTCCGCCAGTGGGCGGGCCGCGCCACCACCGCCGCGCACGCCGTGAGCCGGGCGCGGGAACCCCGCGCAGCCGCCTGCGCGCCGGTCCGCAGGGCGCCGCTGCAGCGGACCAGCCGTTCCGACTGCGCCGTCGACGGCGGCGCTGCGGCGGCGGGCGACGCGCACGGCCTGCCGGGCGGGAGGCCGTCCAGGAGGTGCGACGGGCGGCTCGGGCGGTCCGGCACCCGGTCGACGCCGGCAGCGGCCGTCCCGGACCCGGCCCGGTACGCCGCGGCGGCCGTCCACCACGAGTCGATCAAAACCACCGAGCAGATCGCGGCGACGCTGCGGTGCGACGGTGACGGCCGTCCCCACCACGCCGTGGCGGTCGCGGCCCCGTTCGACCTGCCGCCCGCGGACCTGCCCCTCGACCCGTACGTGCTCGGCGTGTGGCTCGGCCGCGGTGACGACGACGGCGGCGAGGTCACCGGCCTTGGCGAGGAGGTCCTCGCGGAGATCGAACGCGCGGGGCAGCCGGTCGCCCGGCATGCCGCGCCGGGCGGCTGCGACCTGCCCGGCCTCCGCGCGCGACTGCGCGACCTGGGGCTGCTGCGGAACAAGCACATCCCGGCCGTCTATCTGCGGGCGTCGGAGGAGCAGCGGCGGGCGCTGCTCGCCGGGCTGCTCGACGTCGGCGGGGACGTGTCCGACGACGGACGGGTGCGGCTCGGCCTGGCGGACCGCGGGCTGGCCGACGACGTCCGGGAGCTGATCCTCACGCTCGGCCACCGGGCGGCGTTGACCGTCGAGCGCCCCTCGGCCGGCCCCGCGGAGACCTCGACGTTCTACCGGGTCGAGTTCACACCCATCGGACCGGTCTTCCGAATGCCGGCCAAGGCGGCGCGGCAGTGCGCAACCGTCCCCTCGTCGGCCCGCGTGCGGTACATCGTGGACGTGCGGCCGGTGCGGAGCGTGCCGGTGCGGTGCGTGCAGGTGGACAACGACGACCACATGTACCTGGTCGGACGGTCGTGCATCCCCACGCACAACTCCACGCTCGCGTTGGACTTCGCCCGGGCGGCCTCCATCAAGCACGGGCTGACCTCGGCGTTCTTCAGCCTGGAGATGGGCCGCAACGAGATCACGATGCGGCTGCTGTCGGCCGAGGCGCGGGTGGCGCTGCACGCGATGCGGTCCGGGACGATGACGGACGAGGACTGGACGCGGCTGGCGCGGCGGATGAGCGAGGTCGCCGAGGCTCCGCTGTTCATCGACGACTCGCCGAACATGTCGATGATGGAGATCCGCGCCAAGTGCCGGCGGCTGAAGCAGCAGCATGACCTGCGGCTCGTCATCGTCGACTATCTGCAGCTGATGACGTCGGGCAAGAAGGTGGAGAGCCGCCAGGTCGAGGTGTCGGAGTTCTCCCGTTCGCTGAAGCTGCTGGCCAAGGAGCTCGGCGTGCCGGTCATCGCGCTGTCGCAGCTGAACCGCGGTCCGGAGCAGCGGACGGACAAAAAGCCCATGGTGTCGGACCTGCGCGAGTCCGGTTCGATCGAGCAGGACGCGGACATGGTGATCCTGCTGCATCGGGAGGACGCCTACGAGAAGGAGTCCCCGCGTGCCGGTGAGGCGGACCTGATCGTGGCCAAGCACCGCAACGGGCCGACGGCGACGGTGACGGTGGCGTTCCAAGGCCACTACAGCCGCTTCGTCGACATGGCCCAGTAACGGCGCCCCTCGGCCTCGCCGCCGCCGCTGCCCACGCCGCCGGTCTCCAACGGCCGTCGCCTCGGCGAACGGCACTCTGCCGTTCGTTCGGGGCTTGTGGTGCCTGCACGCTGCGGGCCAGGTGTACTGACCATGGCTGGTGACGGCGGCACGGTCCGTTGAGCTTGAAAAGGGGGAGGACCCCCTGGGGTGGTGTGAGTCGACCGAGATTCGCACCACCCGTCGGGAGCTCCTCGGTCGCCAAGGTCATCTAGC
>NZ_BCQU01000060.1:0-41488 GCF_001552235.1 Actinomadura rubrobrunea NBRC 15275
GTGCCGCCCGCCGCCGCGGCGGCCGCCCCGAGCACCAGCGGATGGTGCGGCGCGCGCACCTCGGCCGCCAGCGCGTCCAACCCCGGATGCGACCACGTCGCCCGCGCCGCCCGCGCCAGCGACCGCCCCTGCGCCCGCGACGCCCGCCGCTGCGCGGGCGACGGCGTCCGCGCGTCCGCCTCCGCGTCCAGACCCCGCCAACCCCGGCGGCCGCCCGCGGAGCCGTCGCCGGACGGCGGGATGTCGGCGTCGGGCGCATAGGCGGCGGCATAGGCGCAGGCGGCCGCGGCCAGGGCCGCGCCGGTCAGGCCGGTCGTCGCGAGGCGGCCGTGGAGGAAGTCGCGCAGGTCCGCCAGGTCGGTGACGGCATGCGCGGCGACCGCGGGCTCCAGACCGCCGGAATGGGCGTGGCCGCCCGCGGGCAGGCGCGCGTCGGCCAGCAGGAGCAGCGCGGCGGGGATCTCGGCCATCACCGGCTCGTCCGTCAGAACAGGAAGTAGCGCTGCGCCATGGGCAGCTCGGCGACCGGGGCGGGTTCGATCTCCTCGCCGTCCACCGTCACGGTGAACGTGTCGGGATCGACGTCGATGCGCGGCAGCGCGTCGTTCAGCGGCAGGTCGGCCTTGCCGAGCCGCCGGGTGTCCTTGACGGGGGCGAACGCGCGGCGCACCGACAGGCGGTCCGGCAGCCCCGCGTCGAGCGCGGCCGGGGCCACGAAGTGCAGGGACGTGGCGGCCGCCGCGGCGGGGGAGGCGCCGAACATGGGACGCGGCAGCACCGGCTGCGGGGTGGGGATGGAGGCGTTGGCGTCGCCCATCGCCGCCCACGCGATCATCCCGCCCTTGAGCACGGCGTGCGGGCGCACGCCGAAGAACGCCGGGTCCCACAGGACGAGGTCGGCGAGCTTGCCCGGCTCGACCGAGCCGATCTCGCCGTCCAGGCCGTGCGCGATCGCCGGATTGATCGTGTACTTGGCGACGTAGCGGCGGGCGCGCAGGTTGTCGGCCGCGCCGTCGCCGGGCAGGGCGCCGCGGCGGCGCTTCATCGCGTGCGCGGTCTGCCAGGTGCGGATGACCGTCTCGCCGATCCGGCCCATCGCCTGCGAGTCCGATCCGATGATGGAGACGGCGCCCAGGTCGTGCAGGACGTCCTCGGCCGCCATGGTCGTCGGGCGGATCCTGGACTCGGCGAACGCCAGGTCCTCGGGCACCGACGGGTTCAGGTGGTGGCACACCATGAGCATGTCCAGGTGCTCGTCGAGCGTGTTGACGGTGTGCGGGCGCGTCGGGTTGGTGGACGAGGGCAGCACGTTCGGGTGCGCCGCCACGGTGATGATGTCGGGGGCGTGCCCGCCGCCCGCGCCCTCGGTGTGGTAGGCGTGGATCGACCGTCCGCCGACGGCGTCGAGCGTCGACTCGACGAACCCGGCCTCGTTCAGCGTGTCGGAGTGCAGCGCCACCTGCACGCCCGAGGCGTCGGCGACGCGCAGGCACGCGTCGATCGCGGCGGGCGTGGAGCCCCAGTCCTCGTGCAGCTTGAAGCCCGCGGCGCCCGCCCGCAGCTGCTCCCACAGGGCCTCCTCGGAGACGGTGTTGCCCTTGCCGAGCAGCGCCACGTTCACCGGCCAGGCATCCATGGCCTCGAGCATGCGGTGCAGGTGCCAGACGCCGGTGGCGGTGGTGGCCTTGGTGCCCTCGGCCGGGCCGCTGCCGCCGCCGATCAGCGTGGTGACCCCGGCGGCGAGCGCCTCCGCGGCCAGCTGCGGGCAGACGAAGTGGACGTGGCAGTCGACCGCCCCAGCGGTGAGGATCTTGCCGTTGCCCGCCAGCACCTCGGTGGTCGGGCCGATGACCAGGTCGGGGTGGACGCCGTCCATCGTGTCGGGGTTGCCGGCCTTGCCGAGCGCGGCGATCCGGCCGTCGCGGACGCCCACGTCGGCCTTGACCACGCCCCAGTGGTCGAGCACGACGGCGCCGGTGACGACCAGGTCGAGGGCGCCCTCGGCGCGGGTCGCGCGGGACTGGCCCATCGACTCGCGGATCACCTTGCCGCCGCCGAACACCGCCTCGTCGCCGGTCGCCGCGCCGTCCGGGCCGCGCGCCAGGTCCTGCGTGACCTCGATGAACAGGTCGGTGTCGGCGAGCCGCACGCGGTCGCCCGCGGTCGGCCCGTACAGCTCGGCGTAGCGGGCCCGGGACAGCTCAGTCATCGAGCGCTCCCGCCTTCTCCTTGCGCAGTCCGGGGACGACGCGGCGCCCGGCCAGCGGGACGAGCGCCACCTCGCGGGTCACGCCCGGCTCGAAGCGGACCGAGGTCCCGGCGGGCACGTCCAGCCGGTGCCCCCACGCCGCGTCCCGGTCGAAGCGCAGGGCGGGGTTGGCCACGGCGAAGTGGTAGTGCGAGCCCACCTGCACCGGTCGGTCGCCCGTGTTGAGGACGGTGACGGTGATGCGAGGGCGTCCCGGGGACAGCGCCACCGGCTCGCCGCCCGGGACGATCTCCCCTGGGATCAACGGGCCTCCCCTGGGATCAACGGGCCGCCGCTCATGGGATCGGCCGGTGGACGGTGACGAGCTTGGTGCCGTCGGGGAACGTCGCCTCGATCTGGACCGAATCCAGCATCTCCGGCACGCCCTCCATGACGTCGTCGCGGGTGAGCACCGTGCGGCCGGACTCCATCAGCTCGGCCACGGTGCGCCCGTCGCGGGCGCCCTCCAGAATGTGCGCCGCGATGATCGCGGTCGCCTCGGGATGGTTGAGCCGCAGCCCGCGCGCCCGCCGCTCGCGGGCCACCGAGGCGGCCACGTGGATGAGCAGGCGCTCCTGCTCGTGTGGAGTGATCAGCACAATGCGGACGTTACTGCCGGTCTGACCGGTTCGGGAACGCGGGTATTGCGGTTTTAACATGCATTTCACGTGGGGCGGTGCGACGCGGGAATTGACGCGCGCGCGCAAAACCCGATCAAAGCAAATCGGCATTCCCCATTTTGGTGTGTCCGCAATCCGGGCGGCAGTGCGCGCGGATACGCCGGGGACGCCGCGGCGTCCGGAGTAACGATCGCCGGGACGAAGACGATCAACGGTGTGAAGCAGACCGCCGACGACCTCCAGGCGCAGGCCCGGCGCGGACACCGCCGAACGCGCCGCCGCCGGTGCCGCGCGTCCCGCCAGTCCGACGCCGACCCCTGTCCGACCCCGACGATGTAACCCCTGGGGACCCCGCCAACGTCCCGCCGGGCGGCGCCGCGTCCGCCGCCCCCGTACGTCGACCAGGACCGCCCGGGGCGTATCCGGCCCGTTTTCCGGATACCCCTACCGGAATGGAGGAGAATCATGGCGACGACGACCGACTCCCGGGAGCCCGACTACGACCCGCCCGCCCTCCTCACCCGCCGGACCTTCCTCGGCCGCGCCGGCGCCGGAGCCGTGCTGCTGGCCGGCGGCCTGGCCGCCGGGGAGACCTTCGCCGGCGCCCCCGCCGGGGCCCGCACCGCGCCCGCCGGCGTCGATCCGGCCGACCTGGACCCCCTGGCCCTGCTGAAGAAGATGCTGGCCTACGACACCCAGAACCACGGCGAAGGCGGCGTGACGCTCCCGCACGCCCAGATGCTCAAGTCGGTCTGGGAGTCGGCGGGGGTGTCCGCCGAGATCATCCCGACGCCCAAACGGGACAACGTCCACCTGATCGCCCGGATCGAGGGCGCCACGGCCGCGCCCCCGCTGCTGCTGCTCGGGCACTCGGACGTGGTCCCGGTGGAGCGATCCAAGTGGTCGGTCGACCCCTTCGCGGGCGTCGTCGAGGACGGCGAGATCTACGGACGCGGCGCGCTCGACATGAAGGGCGCCAACGCCGCGTTCATCTCCGCCCTGCTGCGCCACCTCGACGAGGGCGCGCGGTTCGACCGGGACATCATCGTCCTCACCGACTGCGACGAGGAGGCCGGCCCGTACGGGTCGCGCTGGCTCGCCGAACGGCACTGGGACAAGATCAACGCCGGCATGGTGCTCACCGAGGGCGGCTGGTTCCTCGCCCAGCGCGACGGCCGCACCCCGATGCTGATCACCGTGACCCGGCAGGACAAGGTCTACTTCAACCTCGACCTGGTCGCCGACGGCACCGCCACCCACTCGTCCAAGCCCAACCCCGACTCGGCCATCGCCAAGCTGTCGCGCGCCGTCGCCGAGCTGGACGGCTGGCTCGCGCCGGTCGCCCTCACGCCCGTCACCCGCGAATACTTCGCCGCGCTGGCCCGCGCGACCGACGACCGCGCGTTCCGCCGCGCCATCGAGCTGATGCTGTCCGCCCGCAGCCAGGCCGCCCGCGAACGCGCCGCCGCCGTCGTGGTCAGCCGCAGCCCCTACCCGTGGCTGCACCGCGCCCTGCTGCGCACCACGCACGCCTTCGTCATCGAGGACGCCGGCTACAAGGAGAACGTCATCCCGTCCACCGCCACCCTGCGGATCAACTGCCGGGGCGTGCCCGGCGGGCAGCGGCCGCGCGACTTCCTGAAGCAGGTGCGCGGGCTGCTCGACGGCCGGGACGTGACGGTGAAGCTCGTCGGCGAGCCCGGAGAGAGCGAGGAGGACACGCTCAAGCGGCTCGACGAGGCCTTCGCCCGGCCGCCGTCGTCCATCGACACGCCGCTGTTCGCCGCGATCAAGGACGCGGCCCGGAAGACCTACCCGGACGCGGTGTTCGCCCCGGCGCTGTTCGAGGCCGGGACGAGCCTGTACCCGTGGACCTCCCGCGGCATCCCCGGATACGGCGTCTACCCGTACGTCCTGGACAACGACCAGCTCGTCACCATGCACGGCACCGACGAGCGCATTTCCGTCGAGGCGCTCAAGCAGGGCACCGAGTTCATGTACCGGTTGTTCGACCGCTTCAGGGTGCGGTGACCGCCGCGCCGACCGGGCTGGGGACGACCCGCCGACCGAGGGAGGGGTAGCCCACTCCAGGCCCGCCCGGTCGAAAACGATCTCGGCGGTGCGCCTGTCGCCGTCGAACCGCACCACCGAGCGCGCCCCGTCCCGGCGGACGAAGACATACGTCTGCCGGGACGGGAATCCCGCCGGTCGGGCACCGAGATCCGGCCACCGCGACCTCGGTCACGCCGCCTCCGGTGGCCGGCTGCCGCCGGGAAGGCGCCGCGTTCCGGTGAGCGGGAGAGTCCGAGGGCGCTGTCGAGCGCGCCCCTGAGCGTCGTCTTCGCCCGCCGAGCGGTCTGCGGTCCAGGGCGCGCCGCCGCGGCAGGGCGGCTCAGGCGCACCTCGGCCGGCTCCACACCCCCGGACGATCGATCCGGGCAGGGCGCGCACCGCGTGCGGGCGGTGGACGGCGGGACCGCTTGGTGGCGCTCGGCCCGGGATGTCTGGCCGAAGGATTAGACTCGCCGCCGTGGCCGGGCGGATTCGCAACGAGGACATCGCACTCGTACGGGAGCGTTCGCCGATCGCCGAGGTGGTCGGGGAGTACCTCCAGTTGCGCAACGCCGGCGGCGGCAATCTCAAGGGCCTGTGCCCGTTCCACGACGAGAAGACGCCCTCGTTCAACGTCACGCCCGCGCGCGGGCTGTGGTTCTGCTTCGGCTGCTCCAACGGCGGCGACGTCATCAAGTTCGTCCAGGAGATCGACCACCTGTCGTTCACCGAGGCGGTCGAGCGGCTGGCGGCCAAGGCCGGGATCCAGCTGCGCTACGAGGAGGGCGGGTACACGCCGCGGCGCGACGCCGGGCAGCGCGCCCGGCTGATCGAGGCGCACCGGGCGGCCGCGGAGTTCTACGCCGAGCAGCTGACCTCGCCGGAGGCGCTCGCGGGCCGCAAGTTCCTGTCCGAACGGGGCTTCGAGGCGGCCGACGCCGAGCGCTTCGGGGTCGGCTACGCCCCGCGCGAGTGGGAGGCCCTGGTGCGGCACCTGCGCGGGCGCGGCTTCGCCGACCGCGACCTGGTCGCCGCCGGGCTGGCCCGGGAGGGGCGGCGCGGCCCCATCGACCGGTTCCGCGGCCGCCTGGTCTGGCCGATCCGCGACCTGAGCGGCGACGTCATCGGGTTCGGGGCCCGCAAGCTGTACGACGAGGACGACGGCCCCAAGTACCTCAACACCCCCGAGACGCCGCTGTTCCACAAGGGATCGGTGCTGTACGGCGCCGACCTGGCCAAGAAGGAGATCGCCCGGCGCCGCCAGGCCGTGGTGGTCGAGGGCTACACCGACGTGATGGCCTGCCATCTGGCGGGCGTGCCCACCGCGATCGCCACCTGCGGAACCTCGTTCGGCGCCGAGCACATCAAGATCCTTCGCCGGCTGCTCATGGACCAGGACGAGTTCCGCGGCGAGGTGATCTTCACCTTCGACGGCGACTCGGCCGGGCAGCGGGCCGCGCTGCGCGCGTTCGACGAAGAGCAGAGGTTCGTCACCCAGACGTTCGTCGCCGTCCAGCCCGACGGCCTGGACCCGTGCGACCTGCGGGTGCGGTACGGCGACGCGGCGGTGCGCGACCTGGTGGCCTCCCGGCTGCCGCTGTTCGAGTTCGCCATCCGCAGCCGCATCGAGGGGTACGACCTCGACACCGCGGAGGGCCGCCTGGCGGCGCTGGACGCGGCGGCGCCGGTGGTGGCGTCCATCAAGGACCGGGCGCTGCGGCAGATGTACGCCATCAGCCTGGACCGCTGGCTCGGCATCATGGACGAGCAGTTCGTGCTGCGCCGCGTTCGCGAGCTGTCGGCGCGGCAGCGGCCGGGCGCGCGGACGAACGGCCGCGGGGGCGCGGCCGCCGGGGGCGCCCGGGGGCCGGCGGAGCGGCAGCGGCCGTCCTACGATCCCCACGACCCCGACGTGCAGCGCGAGCGCGAGCTGCTGAAGCTGGCGGTGCAGCGTCCGGCCGTGCTCGGCCCGGAGTTCGACCAGATCCCGGCCGAGGACTTCCTGGCGCCGCCGCACGCGGCGGTGCGGCAGGTCATCGCGGCCGCGGGCGGCGTCACCGTCCCGGTGGGGGCGGCCGAATGGGCCGCCCTGCTGCGCGAGCACGCGCCGAACGACCAGGTCAGAGACCTGATCACGCGGCTGGCGGTGGAGCCCGTGCTGTTCGCCGGCGATTCGGATGACCGATATGCGGCGGACTTGCTGGCCCGGATCAAGGAACGCCAGGTCACGCGCTTGATCGCCGATATCAAGTCCAAACTCGCGCGGCTGAATCCGGCCGAGCAGGTCGAGGAGTACAACCGGCTGTTCGGCGATCTTGTCGCGCTTGAGCAGCAGAGACGGGAGTTGCGCGAGCGCGGGCTTGGCTCACAGTGAGCCGCGGGACCGCAAAATGGGTCCTGTGATCTAGGCCCTTCGTGACGCAGACTGGTCAACGTGGGCCCTTCGGTGCTGCCAAGCGAAGCGCCATCGGTTGACCAGGTGGCGGACCTCGTCGCGCGCGGCAGGGAGCGCGGCGGTGTGACGGTCGACGACGTCGCCGCGGCTCTCGATCGCTCCGACTTGCCGGACGACTCCCTCGAGCGGGTCGTCCGGATGCTCGCAGAGCAGGGGGTTGAGGTCCTCGAGTCTCCGCAGGAGGCCGAGGACGTCACGCGAGCGGATGAGGGAGACCTCGGCAAGCGGGCGCCGACGAGCGACCTGGTCCGGATCTACCTGCGGGAGATCGGGCGCGTACCGCTGCTCACGGCAGAAGATGAAGTCGAACTCGCGAAATCGATCGAGGCGGGCCTGTTCGCCGAGGAGAAGCTGCGGCACACCGCGATCCTCTCCCCGATGGAACGGCTCGACCTCGAACTGCTCGCGCGCGAGGGGGCGCGTGCGAAGCAACGCCTGATCGAGGCCAACCTGCGCCTGGTGGTGTCCATCGCCAAGCGCTACGTCGGCCGCGGCATGCTGTTCCTCGACCTGATCCAGGAGGGAAATCTCGGACTGATCCGCGCGGTCGAGAAATTCGACTACACGAAGGGGTTCAAGTTCTCGACCTACGCCACCTGGTGGATCCGCCAGGCGATCACCCGCGCGATCGCCGACCAGGCCCGGACCATCCGGATCCCGGTGCACATGGTGGAGACCATCAACAAGCTGGTGCGCGTGCAGCGCCAGCTGCACCAGGACCTCGGCCGGGAACCCACCCCCGAGGAGATCGGCCGCGAGATGGGACTGCCCCCGGCCCGCGTCGTGGAGATCCAGCGCATCGCCCAGGAGCCGGTGTCCCTGCAGTCGCCCATCGGGGAGGAGGACTCCGACCTCGGCGACTTCATCGAGGACGCCGACGCCGTGGTGCCGATCGAGGCCGCGGCGTTCATCCTGCTGCAGGACCAGCTCGAGGACATCCTGGGCACGCTGTCGGAACGAGAGCAGCGCATCATCCAGCTGCGCTTCGGGCTGACCGACGGCCATCCGCGCACCCTCGAGGAGGTCGGCCGGGAGTTCGGCGTCACCAGGGAGCGCATCCGGCAGATCGAGTCCAAGACCCTGGCCAAGCTGCGCCACCCCTCTCGCGCGCAGATGCTCCGCGAGTACCTGGACTGAAGCGGGCCGGCCGGGCGCGCGGCGCCCGGCCGGCGTCGCCGTTGCGGAGGGGCCGCGGGGACGGGACCGGGGTCCTCCGCCGGACGCGGCGTGCCGCGGTCTCACGGGGCCGCGCCGCCTCCCCGGGCCACCACCGGACAAGCAGGGCATAACCGCCCAAGTCTCCCCGCGCTCGATTACGGTGGTGGCCATGCTGATCGTGACGACTGACGGACTCGCCGGGCATGAGATCCGCGGCGTGCTCGGGGAGGTCATGGGGGTCGCCGTCCAGACCGATCAGGCACGCGCGTCGGCCGGCGGGGCCAGCGGCACCTTCCCCGTGACGGGGGAGCGGCCGGGCGCGGGACTGGCCGCGCTCCGGCGCCAGGCGGTGGAGCGGCTGGGCGAGGAGGCGCGCCGCAAGGGCGCCAACGCGGTGGTGGGCATGCGCCTGGACTCCGTCCCGCTGGCGGCGGGCGGCCACGAGGTGTGCGCCTACGGCACCGCCGTGTGGGCCGAGGCCGCCGCGGGCGCCCCGCGCGACCAGGCCGCGGCGCCGCGGTCGCAGGCCGTGCCGCAGATGCCGCCGTACGGGGACCCGCAGCCCGGCGGCCCGCCGGTGGCCGCCCGCAACCTCACCATCGGCGTCCACGAGCGCCCCCGCTGACCGGCGCGGACGCGCCCGCCCCGCGTGCGGTCAGGAGCCGGCGGCGCGTTCGGCGCGGATGCGGGCGACGACGTCGCCGGCCGCCGTCTTGATCGCGTCGAGCTCCCGCAGGTAGGCCCAGTAGTCCGGGTGGACGCCCGTCAGCAGCTCCGGGGCCTTCTCCAGGCGTTCCACCAGGGCGTCCAGCGCGCGGGCGTGATGCGGGGCGGGGCCGCCCGGGCCGGTCACGGCGAGCCGCTGGGCGTCGCGGACGGCGAACCGGGCGGCCTCGGCGGGCTTGCCGGGGTCGGCGGCGGCCTCCTCCAGCCGCGCCGCCCTCTCGGTGACCTGGCCGGCCCGGCGGTCGGCGGCGTTCAGCTCCGTGCGCGCGGCGGTGAGCGCCTGCTGCGCCCGCCGCCATTCGGCGCGGTCCGCGTGCGCCGCCGCCTCGGCGAGGCGTTCGCGGGCGCGTTCCACGGCCGCCTCGACGGCCTCCGGGGCGCCGCGCAGATCCTGCCAGCACGCCTGCGTGTAGCCGCGCAGCAGCCGCCGCATGGCCTGCCGCACCGTCTCCACGCGGCCCGCCACCGCGTCCGCCCTGGTGCGCACCGAGGTGATGCCGTGCCGAACCTTCTCGGCCTGCCGGGGCAGCTCCTCGGCGGCCTCGCGGGCCCGCTCGGCGATCCGCCGCGCCTCCTCGGCCGCGTCGATCGCCCCGGCCAGGCCGAGCCCGCCGAGCCCGGGCGCGCTCACCGTCTCCAGCGTCGCGCGGGCGCGCGCCGCTTCGGCCTCCGCCTCGGCGGCGTCGAAGCCCGCCTCGCGCGCCCGCGCCACGGCCGCGTCGGCGGCCGCCACCGCGTCCCGGGCGGCGGCCAGCCGCGGCGGCAGCCGGTCGAGCTGCGCCTCCAGCCGCTCCATCATGGGAGCGAGCCGTTCGGCGAACCCGTCGAGCCGCGCCGTGACCTCCCTGATCCGGTCGGCGGCGGCGATGAAGGCGCGGCGCGCCGCGTCGTACTCGGCGGGGGTGCGCTCCACGCTGAGGTCGTGCGCGTCCACGATGGCGATGTAGCCGGCCGCGGCGGCGTCGGCGTCGCCGTCGATCCGCTCGAACTCCGCCCGCATCGGGGCGGCGGCCGTCCCGTCCAGGTCCGCGAACAGCGTCATCCGGCCCTCGACGTACTTCTGCGCCTGGTCCATCTCGTAGAACGCCGCGGCGGCCGCGTCCCGGGCCTCGGCCGCCGCGGCCGCCGCCGCCTGCGCTCCCCGGCCCCGGCGGCGGGCGTCCCCCGCTCCCAGCAACGGTGCCTCCCTTCGTTCCGCTCCAGTGTCGCCGCCGTCCGTCCGTGCCGTACACCTTCCGGCCCGCACCTTCCCCGTCGTCACCCGGGGAGCCGACCGTCGCGCGGGGAACGGATAGCATCGCTGCATCGTCGGATAAGGGAAGCGTTAGGACGGCGCGGCGTGCACCGGCGCCGACAGCCAGCGATGATGGAGGCACCGTGGGCGTCAGTCCGATCGGGGACGGCATCCCATCCCCGCCTGATCACGAGTCTCCGACGAGGGAGTGAACCGACCATGGGTGTGTCACTCGCCAAGGGCGGCAACGTCTCGCTGACCAAGGCCGCGCCGAGCCTGACCGCCGTCGCCGTCGGGCTGGGGTGGGACGTGCGGGTCACCACCGGCGCCGCCTTCGACCTGGACGCCAGCGCGCTGATGCTGGGCGCGGACGGCAAGGTGCTGTCCGACCGGCACTTCGTGTTCTTCAACAACCTGCGCAGCCCCGACGGCTCGGTGGAGCACACCGGGGACAACCTGACCGGCGAGGGCGAGGGCGACGACGAGGTCATCAACGTCGACCTGTCGGCCGTCCCGGAGGCCTGCGAGCGGATCGTGTTCTCGGTGTCGATCTACGAGGCCGACGCGCGGGGGCAGAACTTCGGGCAGGTGCGCAACGCCTTCATCCGCATCGTGAACCGCGCCGACGGCACCGAGCTGGCGCGGTTCGACCTCACCGAGGACGCCTCCACCGAGACCGCCATGGTCTTCGGGGAGCTGTACCGCCGCGGCGGCGAGTGGAAGTTCCGCGCCGTGGGCCAGGGGTACGCCTCCGGACTGGCCGGCATCGCCATGGACTTCGGTGTCAACGTCGGCTGAGCCGGCGGCCGCGGCGCCGTCCGGCCGGTCTTCGATCGTCGGTTCTCCCCAACGAGCAGAAATACGGGCATGATTCTTCGCACCTTCGGGTGGTCCTTCGCCGTCACGGTCCTCGGTCTGATCGTCGCCTTCCTCTACGGGGGCGGCGTGGGCCTGGCGCTGGTGGCTGTGCTGGCCGTCCTCGAGATCTCGCTGTCCTTCGACAACGCCGTCGTCAACGCCAAGGTGCTGGAGCGGATGGCCCCGTTCTGGCAGAAGATCTTCCTGACCGTCGGCATCGCGATCGCCGTGTTCGGCATGCGGCTGGTGTTCCCCCTGGTCATCGTGGGGATCACCGCCTCGCTCGGGCCGATCGAGGCGTTCGACCTGGCGCTGCGCGACTCGGAGCGCTACCACGAGCTGATGCGCGAGGCCTACCCGACGATCGCGTCGTTCGGCGGCATGTTCCTGATGATGCTCTTCCTGGAGTTCGTCTTCGAAGAGCGCGCGGACAAGTGGCTGCCGTGGCTGGAGGCCCCGCTGGCCCGCATCGGCAAGCTGAACCAGCTGGCCGTCGTCGTGGCGGGCGGCGCGCTGGTGGCGGTGGCCAACTACGTCGCCGAGGACCCGGGCGACGTGATGATCGCCGGGGTGCTGGGCATGCTGACCTACCTGCTGGTCAACGGCCTCGGCGAGCTGTTCTCCGAGGCGGGCGGCGTCGACTCCGACGACGAGGACGAGGACGCCGGGGATCAGGCCGCCGCGCCCGCGCGCCGCGGGCCGAGCGACCTGGCCGTGGCCACCGGCAAGGCGGGCTTCTTCCTGTTCCTCTACCTGGAGGTGCTGGACGCCTCGTTCTCCTTCGACGGCGTCATCGGCGCGTTCGCCATCAGCACCGACCCGATCGTGATCGCGCTGGGTCTCGGCATCGGCGCCATGTACATCCGGTCGCTCACGGTGTTCCTGGTCCGCAAGGGCACCCTGCACGAGTACGTGTACCTGGAGCACGGCGCGCACTGGGCGATCGGCGCGCTGGCGGTGTGCATGCTGATCGGCGTCGGCCACCACGTGCCCGAGTGGATCACCGGCGGGCTGGGGGCCGGGCTGATCATCGCCGCGTTCCTGTCCTCGGTGATGCGCAACCGGCGCGCGGAGTCCGAGGCCGGGGCCGAGGGGGCCGGCGAGGGAAAACAGCAGCTGCACTCCACCCAGGTCTGAGCCCGAGTCGGCGGCCGCGGTCGAGCCCGGGTCCGAGACGTACCCCGCACCTCCACGCGAAGGAGCCGACGATGTCGATCTCGCTGCAGAAGGGGCAGAAGGTCTCCCTGGCCAAACCCGGCGGGGGCGGACTGACCCGCGTACGGATGGGCCTGGGCTGGGACGCGGCGCCCCGCAAGGGGCTGTTCGGCCGCCTGCGGCCCCAGACCATCGACCTGGACGCCTCGTGCCTGCTGTTCGACGCCGCCGGGAACCTGGTCGACGCGGTCTGGTTCCGGCAGCTGCGCAGCAAGGACGGCTCGGTGCTGCACACCGGCGACAACCTCACCGGGGAGGGGGAGGGCGACGACGAGGTCATCACCGTCGACCTGACCGCGGTCCCGGTCGGCGTCGCCCAGCTGGTGTTCACGGTCAACTCCTTCACCGGCCAGGACTTCTCGCAGATCAAGAACGCCTTCTGCCGCCTGGTCGACGAGACCACCGGCCAGGAGATCGCCCGCTACGACCTGAGCGGCTCCGGGCACCACAACGCCCAGATCATGGCGAAGGTCTCCCGGGAGGGCGGCGGCTGGGCGATGACCGCGATCGGCGCCACCGCCACCGGCCGCACCTTCCAGCATCTCCTCCCGGTCGTCTCCGCGCACCTGTGACGCCCGGGGGCCGGGCGCGCCGCCGAGCCGCGCCCGGCCCTCCCGCGTGCCGCCCTGAACGCCTCGGAGACAGCGTGGCGCGAGCCGTTCGGGAGGCGTGACGGGCGCGTCCGCCGCCGATCACCGATCCGCCGCACGCCGGTCACGGCATCGCCGACGGCTTCGTCGGTGACGGGGCGTCCAAGCGCTTCGCGCGCACCGGGGGGCGCCGGTGCGGGAACGCATCGGCGGTGCCGCTCGTTACCGGACATGATCTGATGTGTCCGTGGGCGTCCGAAACCGCGGCGGCCCACGCCGACCGTCGGCGCCGATGCGGGGGTGGGGTCGGCGAGGGCGGCACCGTTCCGGCCACGGGAAGGACCCGGCGTGCATGCGTCACTTTGACCACATCGACATCGCGCATCGGAAGCGCCTGTTCTTCCGCCAGCCGCGCCCCTTCAGCCGGCACGACGACCCCGAGGTCCTCGCGGTCGCCCTCGGCGCCACGCTGTACTGCCCGGCCACGCGTCCGTCCCTCGCGGACGACATCGTCAAGGCGGCCCGCAAGGGCGTGGCGAGCATGGTGGTCTGCCTGGAGGACGCCATCGCCGACGCCGACGTGGCCGAGGCCGAGGCCAACGCCGTCGCGGCCCTGCGGCGGCTGCACGACGGCTGGGCCGGACCGGGGGAGGACTCGCCCGGGGACCCCCGCGGGCTCCGCGACGCGGACATCCCGCTGCTGTTCGTCAGGGTGCGCGCGGCCGAGCAGATCGGCGACCTGGTGGACCGGCTCGGCCCGGCCGCGGACCTGGTGAGCGGGTTCGTCCTGCCCAAGTTCACCGCCGCCGCCGGCGGGGCGTTCCTGGACGCGCTGGAGGACACCGCGGCGCGCACCGGGCTGCGGCTGCTGGCCATGCCGGTGATCGAGAGCCGCGAGGCCATCCACCGCGAGACCCGCGCCGACATGCTGCAGGACGTGGCGCGGCTGCTGGCCAAGCACCGCGAGCGGGTGCTGGCGGTGCGGCTGGGCGCGGCCGACCTGTCGGCCGCCTACGGGCTGCGCCGCCCCCCGGACCTGACGATCTACGACATCCGGCCGGTCGCGGACGTGATCTCCGACGTGGTCAACATCCTGGGCCGCGCCGACGGCACCGGCTACGTGGTGACCGGCCCCGTCTGGGAGTACTTCTCGGCGGGCGAGCGGATGTTCAAGCCCCAGCTGCGCCACTCGCCGTTCGAGCGGCAGCGCGCGGTCCCGCTGCGGGAGCGGCTGATCACCTCCGACCTCGACGGGCTGATCCGAGAGGTCCACCTGGACAAGGCCAACGGGCTCATCGGCAAGACCGTCATCCATCCCAGCCACGTGGCGGCCGTGCACGCGCTGTCCGTCGTCACCCACGAGGAGTACTGCGACGCCGCCGACATCCTCAGGGTGACCGGGGGCGGCGCGATGGCCAGCGCCTACGCCAACAAGATGAACGAGGCCAAGCCGCACCGGGCGTGGGCCGAGCGGCTCATGCGGCGGGCGCGGGTGTTCGGAGTGGCGGCCGAGGGCGTCACGTTCGTGGAGCTGCTGGAAGCGGCGGTCGGCCGGTGAGCGCCGGTCGCGCGGCGCCCGGCCGGATCTGGCCGGGGGAGTGGGTGGCGGCGCGCCTGGGCGTGCGGCTCGTCGACGGGGAGCGGCCCGCCGGCGTGGGGCTCGCCGACCTGGCGGGCCTCGCCGTCCGCCGGAATCCGCGGCGCGCGCACCTGCTGGTGTCCACCGTCCTGGGCAAGCACGTGCCGACCGATCCGCGGCTGGTGTACGGGGCGGGGCTGCTGCTGGGACGCCTCGTACGGGCGCGCCTGAAGCAGGAGCCCTTGGACGACCCCCTGCTCGCCGGTGCCCTCGCGCAGAACGACGGGGCCGCTGTGGCCCTGCGCGACGCGCACAAGGGGCCGCACGCGCCGATCCAGGCGGTCGTGTTCGGCTACGCGGAGACGGCCACGGCGCTGGGGCACGCGGTCGCGGACGCCCTGGGCGGCGCGTACTACCTGCACTCGACGCGGCGCCCCGTCCGGGGGTTCGTCCCGTACGGCGCGTTCGAGGAAGAGCACAGCCACGCCACCAGCCACCTGATCCTGCCGGCCGATCCCGATGCGTTCGACCGCGACGTGCCCGTCGTCCTCGTGGACGACGAGCTCTCCACCGGCAGGACGGCGCTCAACACCATCCGCGCCCTGCACGCCGCACGGCCCCGGCGCCACTACATCGTGGCCGCGCTCACCGACCTGCGGGACGACACGGCCCGGGCGCAGACGCAGTCGGTCGCCGCCGCACTCGGCGCGCGCATCGACGCCGTCGCCCTGGCCACGGGCCGCGTCGAACTGCCCCCCGGCATCCTGCCCGCCGGGCAGCGTCTCGTCGCCTCGCTGTCGTCCGGAGCGGACCCCGCGCGCGACGGGCACGCCGCGCGCCACGCCGTGGAACGCGTGGACGTCGGCTGGCCGGACGGCCTTCCCGAAGGCGGACGGCACGGCTTCCGCCCCGAAGACGGGCGGCGGCTCGGCGAGGAGCTGCCCGCCATGGCCGACCGCCTCGCCCGCGCCCTGCCCGCCGGACGGCGCCGCGTGCTGGTGCTGGGCTTCGAGGAGCTGATGTACGCGCCGCTGCGGCTGGCCGAGGCCCTCGCCGACGCCCGCCCCGACCTGGAGGTGCGCTACTCCACCACGACCCGCTCGCCCGTGCTCGCCGTCGACGACCCCGGCTACGCCGTCCGCACCCGGCTGGTCTTCCCCGCGCACGACGACCCGCCCGACGGCCCCGGCGAACGCTACGCCTACAACGTCGCGCGCGGCTTCGACCTGATCGTCCTGGTCGTGGACGACGTCGGCGACACCCCGGCGCTGGCCGCCGGGCTGCTGCGCCGGCTGGCCGGCGTCGCCGACGTGCTGCTGGTGACCGTCCCCGCCCACCGGAGGCAGAGCAGATGACCGTCGCTCCAACGGCCACCCCGGAGCCGCTGTACGGCCCGCGGTTCGGCAGCTACCCGGCCGAGGACGTGGCCTGGCTGCTGAAGGACCTCTCCGGCGTCCCCCTGGAGGCGCCCGCCGAAGAGCGGGAGGCGGCGATCCAGGCGGGCCGCGCCCACTACGCCGAGTCGCTGCCGGTGGAGTACCGGCCCGGCCCCGAGTACCGGCGGCTGTTCCACCGCGCCCTGGAGGACTCCGCCGAACGCGTCGCCCACGCCGTCGGGCTGGTCACCGAGCTCGTCCTGGCGGCGCGCGGACCGGACGCCGTGCTGGTGTCGCTGGCCCGCGCGGGCACCCCGGTCGGCATCCTGATGCGCCGTTGGGCCCGGTACGCCCACGGCCTGGACCTGCCGCACTACGCGATCAGCATCGTCCGCGGCCGCGGCATCGACACCGTCGCCCTGCGCCACCTGGCCGAGCACCACGACCCGGCGCGGATCATGTTCGTGGACGGCTGGACCGGCAAGGGCGCGATCCGCCGGGAGCTGACCGCCGCGCTGGCCGGGCACGCCGCCGCCACCGGCCGCCGCTTCCCCGACGACCTGGCCGTGCTGGCCGACCCCGGCCGCTGCACGCCCCTGCACGGCACCCGCGACGACTTCCTCGTCCCGTCGGCCTGCCTGAACTCCACCGTCTCCGGGCTGGTGAGCCGCACCGTCCTCAACGACCGGCTGATCGGCCCCGGCGACTACCACGGCGCCAAGTTCTACGCCGAGCTCGCCGCCGAGGACGTGTCGGCGGTGTTCCTGGACGCGGTGTGCGCCCGCTTCGGCGACGTCGCCGACCGGGTGGCCGAGGACGCGCCGCGGGCGCTGGCCGCCGACCGCGCCGCCGACTGGTCCGGCTGGACGGCGGTGCGCCGCATCGGCGCCGAGCACGGCGTGGCCGACCTCAACCTGATCAAGCCGGGGGTGGGGGAGACCACGCGGGTGCTGCTGCGCCGCGTCCCGTGGAAGGTCCTGGCCCGCGCCGGCGCGGGACCGGAGCTGGACCACGTCCGGCTGCTCGCCGCCGAACGCGGCGTCCCGGTGGTGGAGGTCGACCCGGCGACCCTCCCGTACGCCTGCGTCGGCCTCATCCACCCCCGGTTCTCGAAGGGAAGGGCCCGGTGACCGACGTCGTGGTGTGCTCCGACCTGGACCGCACGCTGATCTACTCGGCGGCCGCGCTGGGCCTGCGCGGCCGGGACGAGGACATGCCGCGGCTGCTGTGCGTGGAGTTCTATCGGGGGGCGCCGCTGTCGTACGTCACCGAGACGGCGGCGCGCACCCTGCAGGCCCTCGCGGACACCGCGGTGTTCGTCCCCGTGACGACCCGCACGCCGGAGCAGTACGCCCGCGTCCGCCTGCTCGACAAGCCGCCCGCGTACGCCATCTGCGCCAACGGCGGCCGCCTCCTCGTGGACGGCGCGGACGACCCCGACTGGGCCGCCGCCGTCCGCGCCCGCGTCGCCGACGGACGGGCCCCGCTCGACGAGGTCCGTGCCCACCTCGCCGCGACCGCGGGCGACTTCGTGCTGAAGCGGCGCGTCGCGTCCGACCTGTTCGCCTACCTCGTGGTGGACCCGGCCGCGCTGCCGCCCGGCTGGTTCGACGACCTCACCGGCTGGTGCGCCGCGCGCGGCTGGCGCACGTCCCTGCAGGGCCGCAAGATCTACTGCCTGCCCGAGCCGCTGACCAAGGCCGCCGCGGCCGCCGAGGTCGCCCGCCGCGTCGGCGCGGGGACGATGCTCGCCGCCGGCGACTCCCTCCTCGACATCGAGCTGCTGGACGCCGCCGACGCCGCCGTCCGCCCCGCCCACGGCGAACTGCACGCCGCCGGCTGGACGTCCCCGCACACCGCCGTGACCGCCGCCCGGGGCGTCGCCGCCGGGGAGGAGATCGCTGCATGGTTCCTGACCCGCTCCGCCGACGCCCCCGCGCCCCGGCGCGCCGCGGCCTGGCGCACGCTGTGACCGCCCGCGGCCCGCGTCGCGGCGATGCGGCGGACGGCGACCTCACTCCTCGGGGGTCGCCGCGCGGCCGTGAGGCGTTCACAATCGCAGTGAACCCTCGATGCGTCGTGCGGGGCGGCGGCCCCCTCCACGGGTGGCCAGAACGCGATCGGGAGGTCACGCTAGGCTCATGGGCACCCGGCTGATCGGCGACGAGACGACGCTGTGGCAGGCGGCGACCCGGGTGCTGGACGCCAACTGGACCGGCACCGCCACCGTCCCGTCTCCCGCCCTCTACCCGCACCAGTGGGCCTGGGACTCGGCGTTCGTCAGCATGGGCCTGGCCCGGCACCGCCGCGACCGCGCCGAACGGGAACTGCTGTCGCTGTTCCGCGGGCAATGGGCCACCGGGCTCCTTCCGCACATCGTCTTCAACACCCGGATGCCCCGGCACGCCTACTTCCCCGGACCGGAACTGTGGCGCAGCGACCTCCAGCCCGCCGCGCCCCGCAACGTCCCCACCTCCGGCCTGACACACCCCCCGCTGCACGCTCTGGCCGCTCTGCGCCTGCACGCGTGCGCGAGCCCCGCGGAGGCCGAACGCAGCCGCTCCTTCCTCGCCCACCTCTACCCGATGCTCGTCGCCCAGCACCGGTACCTGGCGCAGTGCCGCGACCTGGGGGCCGGAGGGCTCGTCGCCATCTGCCACCCCTGGGAATCGGGCCTGGACAACAGCCCCGCCTGGGACGCCCCCCTCGCCGCCCTGCAACTGCCGCCCGTCGCGTACGCGCCCCAGCGCGCGCCCCGCACGTCGGCGACCGGCGAGCACTACGACCGCTACGTGCGGCTCGTCACCCTCCTGCGCGGCGCCGGATACTGCGACGAATACCTGCGCGACGCCCACCCGTTCGCCGTCGAGGACCCTCTCGTCAACGCCGCCTATCTCGCCTCCACCCACGCCCTCGCCGAAATGGCCGAGATCATCGGCGGTGACCCGGTGCCGCACCGCGAGACCGCCGAACGCGTCCACCGCGCCCTGCTCGACCGCCTGTGGGACGGCGAGACCGGCTGCTTCCGCGCCCGCGACCTGCGCGGCGGCCGGCTGCTTCCCGCCGTCACCGTCGCCTCGTTCGGCCCGCTGCTCGACCCCGACCTGCCGGGCCCGGTCGTCCGCGCCCTGGTCGACCTGCTGCTGTCGGCGCGGTTCGCCGGCGCCGCCGGATACCCGGTGCCCAGCAGCGACATCCAGGCGCCCACGTTCGACCGCGGCGGCTACTGGCGCGGCCCCACCTGGATCAACACCAACTGGCTGCTGTGGTACGGCGCCCTCGGCCACGGCCTCACCGTCATCGCGGACCTGCTGTACGGGGCCACCCTGCGCCTGGTGCGCCAGTCGGGCTTCCGCGAGTTCTTCGACCCCTTCGACGGCACCGGCCGCGGCGACCACGACTGCAGCTGGTCCGCCGCCCTCGTCCTCGACCTCCTGGCCGCCCGCCGCGCTCCTCGCGCCGCGTGACGCCCGACCGGGTGCGGTGATCGCTTACCTTGAAGGCATGCGCCTACGCCGCCCGTCCGCCGTGCTCCGCCCGGGCCGCCTGCCCGCCGACGTCCGCGACGCCCTCGACCTGGCGCGCGGCGAACGCCCGCTCGCTTCCGCTGCGACCCGCGGCGGCTCCTACGTGGTCGCCACGTCCGCGGCCCTGCACCTGCCCACCGCCTCCGGCGGCTTCCACCGGCTGCCGTGGGAGCGCATCGACCAGGCGTCCTGGCAGGACGGCCACCTGCGCGTCCAGACCGCCGCGGGCGGCCCGGAATACCGCGTCCGGCTGCCCGACCCGGGGTCGGTGCCCGAGACCGTCCGCGAACGCGTCACCGCCACCGTCGTCATCAGCCGGACCGCCCGGCTGCCCGGCGGCGGCTCGGTCCGCATCGCCGCGCGGCGCCCGCCCGGCGGCGGCGACGTGCGCTGGTCCCTGGTGTTCGACGCCGGGCTCGACCCGTCCGACCCCGGACTGCGCGCCCAAGCCGAGCAGATCCTGGAGGACGTGCGCCGTCAGACGGGCCTGTGACGGTCACGACGGGGTTGAGGTCTCCCGCCGCGGATCCTCCCGGTACTCGGGCGGCGCCTGGGCGTCGTGGTGCTGCCCCGGAATCCGTTCCCTCGCGGCGCCGGCCAGTTCCCCGGCCTTGCCCTTGGCCGCCTCGGCCAGCTCCTCGCCCCGCGCGCGCAGCACCCCCGCCGTCTCCTGCACGGTGGGATTCTCCAGCAGCCGCCGCGACATCCGCTTGATCTGCTCGTACCGCTCGCGCCCCGCCCTGGTGCCCAGGACGTAGCCGACTGCGGCACCCGCGATGAAGCTCGCTCGGTACTTCATGCCCACACCCCCAACTCCGAGGATCTTGTGGCACGACATACCCTCGCAGGCCCGCCCCAGTCTCCCCGGCGGACACGCCTGCGCGAACAGGTCCCAGAATGCGCTAACCTAGACGCGCTGACGGAGAGGAACTCCGGCGGCGTCACGATCCCGCGTAGCTCAATTGGCAGAGCGTCCGGCTGTTAACCGGCAGGTTACTGGTTCGAGTCCAGTCGCGGGAGCCGAGGTCGGGCCCCTGTCCCGTGGATCGCACCACCGGGCAGGGGCCCGACGCATTCTCCAGGCGACGCCCCCTGGAAGAGCCGGCACCTGATCGGCCGCCGATCTCGCCCGCAGGTTCTCAGCGTCTTCGGAGGCGACCTCTCACCGGCCAGGGGCGCCCCCTCAATCCCCGGTGATGCACCGCGTCTCCCGTGAGGTCGGCGGCAAAATTAGCGGCTTTGTTGAGGATTGACGGGGTATTGGGGCCGATGAGTGGCGTTCGCGACGACGGGATGGTCTCTATCGGGGGGGACGTGATGAAGGCCAAGCACTGGAACGTCGACATCTTCATCGGAGAAAGCGACGACGACACCGAGACGCGCGCCCGGGCCGTCCTGAACGCGGGAGGCAGCGTCACCGTCACCGGGTACGGGCAGGCGCGGCGCAACCCGATCGACCGGCCGGTCCCGGAGATCGGGGACGAGCTGGCGGCCTGCCGGGCGCTGACCGACCTGGCCGACCGGCTGCGCGCCGTGGCCGGAGAGGACATCGCCCGGATGGCGGGGCCGGCCCGTCCGAGCAGCTAGGCGTGGGGTTCGGGGAGGATCCGGCACAGACCGGGGGCGCCGTCGCCGCGCGGGCGCCACTCCCGCGGATAGCCGACCGAGACCTCCTCGAACCGCACGCCGTCGTGCCACATCGTGCGCCGGATGTGCAGGTGGCCGTAGACGACGGCGGCGGCGCGGAAGCGCACGTGCCAGTCGGCCGTCCGTTCGGTGCCGCACCACAGGGCGAACTCGGGGTACCACAGCACGCGGGTCGGGTGGCGCGTGAGGGGCCAGTGGTTGACCAGGACGGTGGGGTGCTCCAGTCCGGTGAGGCGCTTTTCGGTCGCGGCCAGGCGGGCGTGGCACCAGGCGTCCCGGGTCGGGTAGGGGTCGGGGTGCAGCAGCATCTCGTCGGTGCAGACGACGCCCGCCTCGCGGGCCGCCTTGAGGGCCTCGTCCTTGGTGGCGGCGCCCTCCGGGCGGAAGGTGTAGTCGTACAGCAGGAACAGCGGCGCGACGTGCACGGGGCCGCCCTCGCCCGTCCAGACGGGATAGGGGTCCTCGGGGGTGGTGACGTCGAGCGTCCGGCACATGTCGACGAGGGCGTTGTAGCGCTCTTCGCCGCGCAGGTCGACCGGGTCGCCCGGCGGCGTCCACAGTTCGTGGTTGCCCGGCGTCCAGATCACCTTGGCGAAGCGGTCGCGCAGCGTGCCCAGCGCCCATCGCACGTCCGCGAACCGTTCGGCGACGTCGCCCGCGACGATCAGCCAGTCGTCGGGGGACCCGGGGCGCAGGCGCTCGACCAGTTCGCGGTTCTCCGGATGCCCCACGTGCACGTCGCTGATGGCGAGCAGTCTGCCGGTCATGCCTCCCATCTCACGGGGTCGCGGTCCCCTGATCAAGCCCCCGTCCCGTTGGCCGCGCGCGACGGGCCGTTCGGCGGACGGGCGGCGGCCGCTGGCCGAGCGGGCCGGGCCGCCGGCCGCACGGCCCCGCGAAACCGGATGACGCGGCGCGCCGGGTCGGCCTAGATGGCAGGCGGGACGGGCGATTCGGGGGCACCCCGCCCAGGCCCCGCCTCCAGAGAGGAGCCCGAGATGCTCACCACGTTCCCGCTTCCCGCGTCCGTCGGCGACGCCCCCTCCGACCTGCGGCTCGGCCGCGAGATGATCGCCGCCTGGCGGCGCGACGGGGTCGTCCAGGTCGCCGTCGACCCCGTCCGGGCGCAGCGCGCCGTCACCGCGATGACGGCGGCGCGGCGGTTCTTCTCCATGCCGCTGGAGTACAAGGCGCGGCACGTCAGCCCGCTCAGCTACAGCGGGTACGCCGCCTCCGGGGAGGACGGCGCCGAGGTCTTCACCGTCTGCAAGGACGTGCCGGAGGGCGACATCCGGGTGCGCGAGCGCTGGCCGTGCCACGGGCCGGTGCCCTGGCCCGATCCGGAGTACCGGCTGGCCATGCGGGCGTTCATGGACGAGCTCGGCGGCGTCGCCGACCGGCTGCTGCGGCTGGCCGCCCTCGGCCTCGGCCTGGCGTGCGCCGACGAGCTGACCCGCCTGACCGCGGACGGCTGGCACCGCGTGCGGGCGCTGCATCTGCCCGCCCGTTCCGCGGGCGCCGCGAGCGGCCATCCCGCCCACGGGCTCGTGGCGATCACCGTGCCGGACGAGACCGGCGGGTTGTACGTGCGGCGGGGCGGACGGTGGTCGTTCGCGCGGCCCGACCCGAACACGCTGGCCGTGTTCCCCGGCGACGTCCTGCGGTTCCTGACCGGCGGACTGCTGCCGTCCCCGCTGCATCAGGTCGCGTCCCTCGGGCGCGACCGCTACGCGCTCACCTACTTCCACGAGCCCAGCTTCGAGGCCGAGCTGCGCCCCCTGGGCGGCGGCGCCCCTCTCCACTACGGGACGCACGTGACCAAGACGTTCATGGCCCGCTACCCCGACCGGGAGGCGACCCGGCGCATCCGCGAGGAGGGACGTCTGGAGGTGCTGGGACGGCTGCGGGACGCGGCGTCGGTGCCGTGAACCGGTATGTCGCGCCCCCGGAAGTGACCTAGCGTTGCGCCATGGACGTCGTCATCGCGGTCGTCGCGGCGCTCGTGCTCACCTGGGCGCCGGTGCTGCTGTGGTGGCGGGCCCGGGGACGCCGCGGCGACCTGGGCGGCCCGGCGCAACGCGCCACGTTCGAGACCCTGCACACCGCCTCGCGGGCGGCGCCCGCGCTGCGCGCGGGCCTGACCGAGCAGGGCGCGCAGAAGGCGGCGCGGCACCTGCGCGCCCTGCTCGGCTCGGCCGCGCTCGCGATCACCGACGGGGAGCGGGTGCTGGCCTGGGACGGCGCGGGGGAGCACCACGCCGAGCAGGCCCTCGACCACGCGTCCGGCACCCTCGACGGCGGGCGGGTGCGGGTGCTCGGCCCGGACGGCGTGGAGTGCGGCCGCCTGGACTGCCCGGTGCGGCGCGCCGCGGTGGTGCCGCTCAGCACCGACGACCGGGTGGTCGGCACGCTCGCCGTCTACGGGGAGGAGGTGCCCGCCGGGCTGATCCGCGCCGCCGAGGAGGTGGCCCGGTGGGTGGACTCCCAGCTGGAGCTGGCCGAGCTGGACCGGTCGCGGACGCTGCTGATGGAGGCGGAGATGCGGGCGCTGCGGGCGCAGATCTCCCCGCACTTCATCTACAACTCGCTGACGACGATCGCGTCGTTCGTGCGCAGCGACCCGGAGCGGGCCCGCGAGCTGCTGCTGGAGTTCGCCGACTTCACCCGCTACTCGTTCCGCCGGCACGGCGACTTCACCACGCTGGCCGAGGAGCTGCGCTCGATCGACCGGTACCTGCTGCTGCAGCGCGCCCGGTTCGGCGACGACCTGCGGGTCACGCTGCGGATCGCGCAGGAGGTGCTGCCGGTGGCGGTGCCGTTCCTGTGCCTGCAGCCGCTGGTGGAGAACGCCGTCCGGCACGGCCTGCAGGACCGGTCCGGGCCCGGGCGCATCACGATCGTGGCCGAGGACGCCGGGTCCGACTGCGTGATCAGCGTGGAGGACGACGGCGTCGGCATGGACCCCGAGTGGCTGCGCCGCGTCCTGGCCGGGGAACGCGCGCCCGGCTCCGTCGACGGGGAGGCGCCGGAGGCGGCGGGCATCGGGCTGGCCAACGTCGACGCCCGGCTCCGCCAGGTGTACGGGGACGGCTACGGGCTGGAGGTCGACACCGGCATCGGGGCGGGGACGAAGGTGACGGTGCGGGTGCCCAAGTACGCGCCGGGGGTCACGGCCCCCTGGCAGGGGCAGAGCCGTCCGAAGCACTCCGACCCGGGTTGACGGACGTTTTACGATATCGCCGAGATGTGACGTGCGACACCGGGGGAGGTCTGGCGTGCCGGGCGGCCTTCGTGTCCTGGCGGTGGACGACGAGGCGCCCGCCCTGGACGATCTGGTGCACCTGCTGCGGGCGGATCCGCGCATCGGCACCGTGCACACGGCGCGGGACGGGGCGGGCGCGCTGCGCTGCCTGGACCGGGCGCTGGCCGAGGGGAGGCCGATCGACGCGGTGTTCCTCGACATCCGCATGCCCGGGCTGGACGGCACGGTGCTCGGCCGGGTGCTGGCGCAGTTCGCGCGCGCCCCGCACATCGTGTTCGTCACCGCGTTCGAGGAGCACGCGGTCGACGCGTTCGAGATCAAGGCGACCGACTACATCCTCAAACCGGTGCGGCCGGAGCGGCTGGCCGAGGCGATCCGCCGCGTCTCGCAGAACGGCGGCCCGGGGACGGCGGCCGCCGCGCGGGGCGCCGTGCCGCGTCCCGAACCGGAGCCGATGCCGGTCGAGCTGGCCGGGGTGACCCGGTTCGTCGCGCCCACCGAGGTCCTGTACGTGGAGGCGCAGGGGGACTACGCGCGCCTGCACACCGCCAACGGCAGCCACCTGGTGCGCATCCCGCTGGCCGCGCTGGAGGACCGGTGGCGGGACGCGGGGTTCGTCCGGGTGCACCGCAGCCACCTGGTGGCGCTGGCGGCCATCGAGGAGCTGCGGCTGGACTCGGGCCGCTGCACGATCCTGGTCGGCGGCACCGAGCTCCCGGTGAGCCGCCGCCATGTGCGCGAGCTGCGCGACCTGCTCGTCCGCAACGCCCGGCGCCCGTCATGAGCGGGCCGGAGCGGGACGGCGCCGCCCGGACGGGCGGGCGCGAGGGCGGCGGGGCGGGGCCCCGTCTCGACGGCGCTCCGAAGGCGGCGGGACGGCAGGACGCGACCGGGCCCGTCGCGGTCGGGGCCGAACCGCCCGCGCCCGGGCGGACGCGGGTCACGGCGCCGCGGACCCGCGGGTCGCGGCGGCTGCGGCGCCCGGTCACCCGGGAGATCGACGAGCAGACCGGGCTCGGCGAGGCGTACATGCGCTCGCTGGTGCAGGCGCAGCTGCGGCTCGCGGTGCGGCTGTGCACGCTGCTGGCGGTGGTGGTCGGCGGGATCCCCGCGCTGTTCGCGCTGGTCCCGGCGCTGCGCGAGCAGCAGGTCGCGGGCGTGCCGCTGGCGTGGGCGCTGCTCGGCGGGCTGATCTACCCGTGGTTCGTCGCGTGCGGCTGGTGGTACGTCCGGCACGCCGAACGCAACGAGCGCGACTTCGCCGACCTGGTCGACAACCCGTGGTCCGACCGGAATCCGTGATGAACGCCGCCTACGGTCTGGCCGGGATCGCCGTCGTGGTCGCGGCCACCGTGCTCATCGGCACGCTGGGGCTGCGCATCTCCCGCACCACCTCGGACTTCTACGTGGCGTCCCGCACGGTGTCGCCGCTGCGCAACGCCTCGGCGATCGGCGGCGAGTACCTGTCGGCGGCGTCGTTCCTGGGCGTGGCAGGGCTGATCCTTGCGTTCGGGTCCGACATGCTGTGGCTGCCGGTCGGCTGGACCGGCGGCTACCTGGTGCTGCTGGTGCTGGTGTCGGCCCCGCTGCGCCGGTCGGGCGCCTACACGCTGCCCGACTTCGCCGAGGCGCGGCTGGAGTCGATGACGGTGCGCCGCGTCACCAGCGTGCTGGTGGTGCTCATCGGCTGGCTGTACATGATGCCGCAGTTCCAGAGCGCCGGGCTGGTGCTGCGCACGGTGACCGGGGCGCCGGTGTGGGCGGGCCCGCTGCTGATCACCCTGGTGGTGGCGGTGAGCGTGCTGGCGGGCGGCATGCGCAGCATCACCCTGGTGCAGGCGTTCCAGTACTGGATGAAGCTGACCGCGCTGGCCGTTCCGCTGGTGTTCCTGCTGCTGGCGTGGCGGTACGACGGCGCCCCCGGCCTGGACCGCGACACCGCCCCGCGCTTCCCCGAACGCACCACCGTGACCGTCGGCGCCACCGTCGCCGTCCAGGTCGTCGAGCCGGTGACGGTGACGGCCGACGGCCGGGTGGACGACCGGTCCGTCGACGGCGCCGCGGTGACGCTGACGCCGGGGCGGCACACCGTCGGCCGCGACACCGAGCTGACGTTCCCGGGCGGGGCCGCCGTGCCGCACGTCGAGCAGATCCCGGTGCGCACCGACCGGGAGTGGGCGATGCCGCTGGACGGCCGCGACCACTCGCTGTACGCGACGTACTCGCTGATCCTCGCGACGTTCCTCGGCACCATGGGGCTGCCGCACGTGCTGGTGCGGTTCTACACCAACCCCGACGGGCGGGCCGCGCGCCGCACCACCGTCATGGTGCTGTCGCTGCTGGGCGCGTTCTACCTGCTGCCCGCGGTGTACGGGGCGCTCGGCCGCCTCTACACGCCCGAGCTGCTCATGACCGGCCGGACCGACGCGGTGGTGCTGACGCTGCCCGGACGGGTGTTCGGCGGGGTGGTGGGCGACCTGCTCGGCGCCCTGGTGACCGGCGGGGCGGTGGCGGCGTTCCTGTCGACCTCGTCCGGGCTGACGGTGTCGGTCGCCGGGGTGCTCGCGCAGGACATCCTGCGCGGCGGCGTGCGGTCGTTCCGGGCGGCGACGCTGCTGGCGCTGGCGGTGCCGCTGGCCCTGTCGATCTCGGCGCGGTCGCTGGCGGTGGCGGACGTGGTGGGGCTGGCGTTCGCGGTGGCGGCCTCGACGTTCTGCCCGCTGCTGGTGCTCGGCATCTGGTGGCGGCGGCTGTCGGTGGCGGGCGCGCTGGCCGGGCTGGTCACCGGGGGCGTGCTGGCGGGCACGGCGGTGGTCGTCACGGTCGCCGGGGGAGCGCCGGAGGGGCTGGCGGGGGCGCTGCTGTCGCAGCCGGCCGCCTGGACGGTGCCGATCGCGTTCACCGTCATGATCGTCGTGTCGCTCGCCACGCCGCGGCGCGTCCCGCCGGGGGTGGCGCGGATGATGGTGCGGCTGCACACGCCCGAGTCGCTCAACGTCGACCGCGGCACCTGGCGGCCCAGGCGCGTGTGAACGCCCCGGCCCGCCGCCGCGTATCCATGGCCGCGGCACCTGCGCCGCCCCCCGCCGCAGGTGCCGCTCCGCTCGCGCGGACGCCGCGCCGGTCGCGCGGACGGCGCCGGACGGGCCGCCGACGGGTTCGGACGACGAACGGCGGGCCCGCGCCCGCCCGCCGTTCGTCGCGCCAGATCGACCGTTCACCGACGGGGACGGTCAGGTCATCGAGAATCAGCGGCTGCTGACCGCACGGCGCCGCCCGCGCTCTCGTGCGCGGCGGCACCGGCCTCTACCGTGACGTGACCGACGTCACAGCCGAGGAGGATCAGTGGCCGTAGAACACCAATCCACTTCCACGGTCTATGAACGCGTCCAGCAAGGCGCCGAGTTCCAGGAGCTGCGGCGCCGGTTCCGCGCGTTCGCCTTCCCGGCGACCGCCGCGTTCCTCGTCTGGTACCTGCTGTACGTGGTGCTGTCGGGCTGGGCGCGCGACTTCATGGGCACCAAGGTCATCGGCTTCATCAACATCGCCCTGATCTTCGGGCTGCTGCAGTTCGTGTCCACCTTCCTCATCGCCTGGCAGTACTCCCGGCACGCCGAGCGCAGACTCGACCCGCTCGCCGACAAGCTGCGTGCCGAGGTGGAGGGCGACGGCGGCGCCAAGGCCGAGACCACGGTCGGTAAGGAGAGCTGATGAGCCACGAGACCCTTGCGGTCATCCTGTTCCTGGCGTTCGTGGCCGGCACCCTCGCGATCACGGTGTGGGCGAGCCGGCACACCAAGGACGCCACCGACTTCTACGCGGGCGGCCGCTCGTTCTCCGGCGTGCAGAACGGCCTGGCGATCGGCGGCGACTACATGTCGGCGGCCTCGTTCCTCGGCATCGCCGGGCTGATCGCGCTGTACGGCTACGACGGGTTCCTGTACTCGATCGGCTTCCTGGTGGCCTGGCTGGTGGCGCTGCTGCTGGTCGCCGAGCTGCTGCGCAACTCCGGCCGGTTCACCATGGCCGACGTGCTGGCGTTCCGGATGAGCCCGCGGCCGGTGCGCACCGCGGCGGGCGTGTCCACCATCACGGTGTCGATCTTCTACCTGCTGGCGCAGATGGTGGGCGCCGGCGCGCTGGTGGCGCTGCTGTTCGGGTTCACCAGCGACTTCGCCAAGAACGCCACGATCGTGCTGGTCGGCGCGCTCATGATCATCTACGTGACGGTCGGCGGCATGAAGGGCACCACCTGGGTGCAGATCGTCAAGGCCGTGCTGCTCATGGGCGGCGCCGCCCTGGTCACCCTGCTGGTGCTCGGCAAGTTCGGGTTCAACCTGTCGACCCTGCTGCGCGACGCCGCCGAGCAGAGCGGCAAGGGCGACGCGTTCCTGGAGCCCGGCCTGCGCTACGCCACCGACGCGTCCGGCCTGACCGGCAAGCTCGACCTGATCAGCCTGGGCCTGGCGCTGGTGCTGGGCACCGCGGGCCTGCCGCACATCCTCATCCGCTTCTACACCGTCCCGACCGCCCGCGACGCCCGCAAGTCGGTGATGTGGGGCATCGGCATCATCGGCGCGTTCTACCTGCTGACGCTGGTGCTCGGCTTCGGCGCCGCCGCGCTGGTGGGCAGCGACGCGATCCGCAAGGCCAACCCGGCGGGCAACACCGCCGCGCCGCAGCTGGCCGAGGAGATCGGCAACCGGGTGTTCGGCGACGCGGGCGGCACCATCCTGCTGGCGGTCATCGCGGCGGTCGCGTTCGCGACGATCCTGGCGGTGGTGGCCGGGCTGACGCTGGCGTCCTCGTCGTCCTTCGCCCACGACCTGTACGCCCACGTGTTCAAGAAGGGCCAGGTCACCGAGCGCGAGGAGGTGCGGGTCGCGCGCATCGCCGCCCTGGTCATCGGCGCGGTCGCGATCGTGCTGGGCATCTACGCGCAGCGGCTGAACGTGGCGTTCCTGGTCGCGCTGGCGTTCGCGGTCGCCGCGTCCGGCAACCTGCCCGCCATCCTCTACAGCCTGTTCTGGAAGCGGTTCAACACCTCCGGCGCCGTCGCGGCGATCTACGGCGGGCTCGGCTCGGCCGTGTTCCTGGTGACGTTCTCGCCGGTGGTGTCCGGCCAGGAGAAGGCGCTGTTCACGGACGTCGACTTCTCCTGGTTCCCGCTGGAGAACCCCGGCATCGTGTCCATCCCGTTCGGGTTCCTGTGCGGGTGGCTCGGCACGGTGCTGAGCAAGGAGTACAACAACGCCAAGTACGCCGAGATCGAGGTGCGTTCACTGACTGGGGCGGGCGCGGAAGGCGCCGTACATCACTAGGAAACGCCCGCCCCTCCTCATTCCGGGGGCGTAGGGGCCGCCTCCCCCTCGCCCGAGCTCCCGGCCCCGCACCGCTCCGCCGCCCCCGGAAGTACCGGCCCCGTCCTCTCCGCCCCCGAGGACGGGGCCGGCCCGTGTCCGGGCGCGTGGCCGGCGCGGCGTCCGCACCGGCGATAGACCCGGCGTCGGCGGGTAGGGGACGGCCATGGCGGTCACGATGGCGCTGGCCGGGGACACCATGCTCGGCCGCGGTGTGGCGGACCGCCTCGCCGAGGCCGGTCCGCACGCGCTGTTCTCCGACGGGGTGCGCGAGGCGGTCGCGCAAGCGGACCTGGCCGTCCTCAACCTGGAGTGCTGCGTGTCGGCGCGCGGCCGGCCGTGGCCCGCGCCCGGCAAGCCGTTCCACTTCCGCGCGCCCCCGGCCGCCGCGGAGGCGCTGGCCGGCCTCGGCGTCGACTGCGTCAACCTCGCCAACAACCACGCCCTGGACTACGGCGCCGACGCGCTCGCCGACACCCTCGACCACCTGGCCGCGGCGGGGATCCGCGCGGTCGGCGCGGGCGAGGACGAGGCGCACGCCCGCGCCCCGGCGTTCCTGCGGGCCGGGGACGCGCGCGTCGCCGTGATCGGGGTGACCGACCATCCGGCCGACTTCGCGGCGGGCCGGGACCGGCCGGGCGTGGCGTACGCCGACCTGCCCGCCGGGACGCCGCGCCGGCTGGTCGACCAGGTCCGCGCGCTGCGGGAGCGGGCCGACGCGGTGCTGGTGATGACGCACTGGGGGCCGAACATGGTGACCGAGCCGCTGCGGTACGTGCGGCGCGCGGCCGGCGCGCTGACCGGGGCGGGCGCCACGCTGGTCGCCGGGACGTCCGCGCACGTCTTCCAGGGCGCGGCGGGCCGGGTGCTGTTCGACCTCGGCGACTTCATCGACGACTACGTGGTCGACCGGCTGCTGCGCAACGACCTCGGGCTGCTGTTCCTGGTGACGCTGGAGCGCCCGGACCCGCGCGGGACGCTGGAGCCCGCGCGGTTGGAGGCGGTGCCGCTGCGGCTGTGCTTCGCTCACACCCGGCTGGCCGCGGGCGCGGACCGCGAGTGGATCCGCCGCCGGTTCACCGCGGCGTGCCGGGAGTTCGGCACCCCGGTCGAGGAGGAGGACGGCAGGCTCGTGGCGCGCATGGGGTGATCACGGTGTCGGCGCCGCGGGCAGCGGGCGCGCGGAACGCGCCGAGGCGCCCGTCCGTGCGCGTCGCCGCCGTCGTCGATTCCGTCTCCCGGATGTGAGGAGGACGCGATGGCGATGCTCGTGGGCTGTTCGGGGTGGCAGTACGCGCACTGGCGCGGCGTCCTGTATCCGCCGGGCCTGCCCCAGCGGCTGTGGCTGGAGCGGTACGCCGAACGCTTCGGGACGGTGGAGAGCAACGCCGCGTTCTACCGGCTGCCCAAACGCGAGACGTTCGAGAACTGGGCCGCCCGCACCCCCGACGGGTTCGTCATGGCGGTGAAGGCCAGCCGGTTCCTCACCCACGTCAAACGGCTGCAGGACCCCGCCGAGCCCGTCGCCCGTCTCATGGCCGCGGCGCGGGGGCTCGGCGGCAAGCTCGGGCCGATCCTGCTGCAGCTGCCGCCGACGCTGCACGCCGACGCCGGCAGGCTCGCCGACTGCCTGGCCCGCTTCCCCGCCGGGGTGCGCGTCGCCGTCGAGCCGCGGCACCCCAGCTGGTGGAGCGACCAGGTCCGCGCCGTGCTGGAACGGCACGGCGCGGCCCTGTGCTGGGCGGACGTCCTCAGCCGGCCCGTCACCCCGCTGTGGCGCACCGCCGACTGGGGATACGTGCGGTTGCACCAGGGGGCGGCAGTGCCGTGGCCGGAGTACGGCGACCGGGCCCTGACGTCCTGGATCCGGCGCGTCGCCGACACCTGGGCGCCGGACGCGGACGTCTATGTGTACTTCAACAACGACCCCGGGGGAGCGGCCGTGCGCAACGCTCTGCGCTTCGCCGAGCTGGCGCGCCGGGCCCGGGTTTCGGACGCCGTCAGGTGATCTTTTTGGCCGACTGCAGGGCGCGGGCGAGCGCCTCGAGGATCGGCGCGCACCCGGTGTAGGAGAGCACCGGCTCGGCCTGCCAGGGGATGACCTGGTCGTTCCGGACGGCCGGCAGCTCCTTCCAAGAGGGCTTGGAGCCGAGGTCCTTGGGCTGCAGCGCCTGCGTGCGGTTGTCGAGCAGGATGACGTCGGCCGCGTACTTGTCGGCGTTCTCCCAGCTCAGGCTCTCGAAGTAGCCCTGCTGGTCGACCTTGTCGGGGACGATGACGTCCACGCCGAGCTCCCGGAAGTACATCAGGTCGGCGTTCTTGCCGGGGTTGGAGGCGTAGAAGAGGTCCGGGCTGGCGGACGCGGCCAGCACCTTGATGCCCTTGTTGGCCTTGACCGCGTCGCGCACCGCCTGCGCCGCCTTGTCGAACCGCTCCTTGGCCTGCGTCACCTGGGCGCTCTGCACGTCGGCGCCCAGCGCGGCGGCGAGCTCGCGGAAGCGCTCGATCGGCTTGGGCAGCGGGGCCGAGCCGGTGGAGATGCCGATGCTGGGCGCCAGCGCGAAGATCTTGTCCTTGCTCTCCTTGGGCACGTAGAACAGCTCGCCGGGCACGAACATGTTGTCGATGAGCAGCTCGGGCCGCAGCGAGGCGTACTTCTCCAGGTTGAACTCGCCGTAGGCGTTGCCGATGATCGTCACCTTGTCGACGGGCACCCGGCCCGCCTGCGGGTCGGGGCGGCCGTCCTTGAGCTTGGTCGGCCCGTACACCCCGACGATCTGGTCGGTGACGCCGAAGTCGTAGAGGGCGGCGGCGCTGCCGATGTATGCGACGATACGACGCGGCCGCGCCTTCAGGGAGACCTTGGTGCCGCGGTCGTCGGTGAACGTCCAGCCGCCCGAGCCGGAGCCGCCGGAGCCGTTCGAGGAGCCGCCGCCGCAGGCGGCCAGCAGCGCGCCGAGGACGGCCGCGCCGCCCGCGCCGAGCACGGCGCGGCGGGTCGGCGGGGAGAAGGGAGCTGCGTCAGACATCGCGCATCGTTCTTTCCGTTAACGGATGGGACCTATGACCGAATTGTGGCTTAGGTTAACCTAACCTAAGGCCTTGTGCAGAGCCGGGCGCCGTCCCCTCCCCCCTCCGGAGCAGCGAGTTGTCCCTGACCACCTCACCGCCCCTCTCCGAGGCGCCCGCCCCAGAGGCGCGGGCGCCCGCCGCCGGACGCCGGACCGCGCGCGCCGCCGGGCTGGCGGCCGCCGGGTGCGTCCTGCTCGTCGTCCTGGTGCTGAGCCTGGCCGTCGGCGCCAAGCCGCTGTCGCCCGGGGAGGCGTGGCGCGGCCTCGTCGACGAGGCGTCGTCCGGCTACACGGTCGTCCACCAGATGCGCCTGCCGCGCACGCTGCTCGGCCTGCTGGCGGGCATGGCGCTCGGCCTGGCCGGGGCGGTGATGCAGTCGCTCACCCGCAACCCGATCGCCGATCCGGGGCTGCTGGGCATCAGCGCGGGCGCGGCGGCCGCCGTGGTGTCGGCCATCTCCTTCCTCGGGATCGTGTCGTTCCTGGGGTTCGTGTGGTTCGCGTTCGCCGGGGCGGGCGCGGTGGCCGTGCTCCTGTACGCGGTGGGCGGCGGACGCAACGCCACCCCGGCCCGGCTCGCGCTCGCCGGATCCGCCCTCAACGCGGCGCTCTACTCCTACGTCAACGCCGTGCAGCTGCTCGACACGGTGTCGCTGGACCGCATGCGGTTCTGGACGGTCGGCTCGCTCGCCGCGGCGCAGAGCGCCACGGTCGTCCGCGTCGCGCCGTTCATCGTCGTGGGCGCGGTGCTGGCGCTCGCGTTGGCGCGTCCCCTCAACGCCCTCAGCATGGGCGACGACGCGGCGCGCGCGCTGGGCACGTCCCCCGGACGCACCCGCGCCGTGGGGATCGTCACCGTGACCCTGCTGTGCGGGGCGGCGACGGCGGCGTGCGGGCCGATCGTGTTCGTCGGCCTGATGGTGCCGCACCTGGTGCGCGTCCTGACCGGCCCGGACCTGCGGTGGCTGCTGCCGTACTGCGCCGTGCTGTCGCCCGCCATCCTGCTGGCCGCCGACGTCCTGGGACGCGTCGTGGTGCGGCCCTCCGAGCTCCAGGTCGGCATCGTCACCGCCGTGGTGGGAGGCCCGGTGTTCCTGCACTTCGTCCGCCGTCGTCGGGCGGTGAACTCGTGAGCGCCGCGCGGTACGGGCTCGTCCGGACGGAGGCGGCCGGCGGGCTGTCCCTGCGGTTCCGCATGCGCGCGCTCGTCGTCGCGGCGGCGTGCCTGGCCGTCGCGCTGGCGGTGGGGGTGCTGGCCATCGGGAGCGGCGACTTCCCCATGAGCCCCGCCGACGTGGTGCGGACGCTGCTCGGCGGCGGCGGTCCCGCCGAGACGTTCATCGTCCGCGAGGTGCGGCTGCCGCGCGCGGTGACCGCGCTGGCCGTCGGCGCCGCGCTCGGCCTGTCCGGGGCGCTCTTCCAGTCGCTCGTGCGCAACCCGCTGGGCAGTCCCGACATCCTCGGCTTCACCCAGGGCTCGGCCACCGGCGTGCTCGCCGTGATCGCGGTGGCCGGCGGCTCCGGCGCGGCCGTGGCGGGCGGCGCGGTCGCCGGGGGAGCGGCGACCGGCGCGGCGATCTACCTGCTGGCCGGGCGGCACGGCGCGCACGGCCAGCGGCTGGTGCTCGTCGGCATCGGTGTGGCCGCCATGCTCACCGGCGTCAACGGCTACCTGCTCACCCGGGCGCAGATCATCGAGGCGGCGCAGGCCATGCTGTGGCTGACCGGCAGCCTGGACGGCCGCGACTGGGCCGACGCCGCGCCGCTGCTGGCCGCCCTGGCCGTGCTGGTGCCGCTGGTGCTCGTCGGCTGCGGACGGCAGCTGCGCATGCTGGAGCTCGGCGACGACGCCGCGCACGGCCTGGGCGTGCCGGTCGAACGCGTCCGGGCGCTGCTGCTGGCCTCGGCGGTGCTGCTGGCGGCGTTCGCCGCCGCCGCGGCCGGACCGGTGGCGTTCGTCGCGCTCACCGCGCCGCAGCTGGCGCGGCGCCTGACCCGCACCCCCGGCCCCAACCTGCTGCCGTCGCTGTGCATGGGCGCGGCGCTGCTGGCGGCCGCCGACTTCGCGGGACAGCGCGCCTTCCCCGGCCACCAGCTGCCCGTGGGCGTGGTGACCGGTCTGCTGGGCGGCGGCTACCTGGTGTGGCTGCTGGTGACCGAACGCAGGAACGGACGGATATGAGCACTGCTGACGTGTCGGGCGGGGGGTCGTCCCCCCGCGGCAACGCGGGGGGTAGCGGGGGGTCGTCCCCCCGCGGCAACACCGAGAACGCGGGGGGCGGAGCGGCGTCGAAGAAGGGCGGCTCCGAGGCCCGGCTGCGCGGCACGGACCTGACCCTCGCCTACGATCGGCGCACGATCGCCGAAGGGCTGAACGTGGCGGTGCCCGACGGGTCGTTCACCGTGATCGTGGGGCCGAACGCGTGCGGCAAGTCGACGCTGCTGCGGGCGCTGGCGCGCATCCTCAAACCCGCCGCGGGCACCGTCGTGCTCGACGGGCGCGGCATCGCCGAGTGGCCCGCCAAGCGGCTCGCCCGCACCCTCGGCCTGCTGCCGCAGTCGTCCATCGCGCCCGACGGCATCACCGTGGCCGACCTGGTGGCGCGGGGCCGCTACCCGCACCAGAGCCTGCTGCGCCAGTGGTCCAAGGAGGACGAGCGGGTCGTCGCCGAGTGCATGGCCGCCACCGGCGTCGCCGACCTGGCCGACCGCCTGGTCGACGAGCTGTCGGGCGGGCAGCGGCAGCGCGTGTGGATCGCCATGGTGCTCGCCCAGCAGACCCCGATCCTGCTGCTGGACGAGCCCACGACCTACCTGGACATCGCCCACCAGATCGAGGTCCTCGACCTGTGCGCGGGCCTCCACGAGGAGGGGCGCACCGTCGTGGCCGTCCTGCACGACCTCAACCAGGCCGCCCGCTACGCCACCCACCTGATCGCCATGCGCGACGGCAGGATCGTCGCCGAGGGCGCCCCCGGCGACGTGGTCACGGCCGAGCTGGTCGAGGAGGTCTTCCGCATGCCGTGCCGCGTGATCGACGACCCGGAGACCGGCACCCCGCTGGTCGTCCCGGCCGCGCGCCGCCGCGCCCGCGCGCCGCGCGACGCCGCCGCGGCGGCGCGCTGACGGGACGCTCAGGACGGACGGTTGCGCCCGGCGTCGGCGTCCATGCGGGCCCAGGCGGCGTCCCACATCCGGTCGCGGTACCGGTCGCAGCGGCGGCGGACGACCACGTACGCCAGCAGCACGGGGGCGCCGACGGCCAGCGCGGCCGCGCCGCCCGCGTACACCGCGTCGGTGACGGTCCGGCTGTGCGGCCGCGGCCGCACGGCGAGCCTCCCCTCGCGGTCCACCCAGATCTGCTTGCGCGCGCCGACCTCGGCGCCCTTCCAGCTCGGCAACATGCCGGTGCGCGGCCTGCCGTCGACGGGCCGCGGCCAGGTGGCCCGCACGGTCTCGTGGACGTACCGCTCGCCCGCCGCCGCGAAGCCGCCGGTGGCGACCACCGTCGCCCACACCTTCTGCCGCTGCGCGTGCTCCTGCCGCTCGGCCCGCAGCCCCGCGTCGTAGGCCAGGCTGCCGCACCAGGCGGCGACCGGCGGCGCCGCGACCAGCAGCAGCACCAGCAGCGCGAGCGCGACCGCGCGCTGGACGCGGTCGACGCCCCGCCGCAGCTCGTTGCGTTCCAGCCCGAGCCGCCGGCGGAGCCGCCGCGTCGGCGCGTCGCCGATGCCGGACCTGCGCATCGTCGTCACCTCCCCGGGCGTCCGCTCCCGGTAAGAGGCTTTTAGCCATCCTTTTCTAGGATATTCCCGCGCAGTGTGATCAACCCGGTTCCGCGGGGCGTTTTCCCCGCATTTCACGATCTCCCCGCGCCCAGCAGCTCGTCGACGCCGTTCCGGACGCCCTTGGCGAGCAGGTCCAGATCCGGCACGGCGTCGGCGTCGCCGGTGACGCCGATGTGCAGGCCGCCGCGGTAGGACAGGATCGCGGTCGCCACCCGGATCCCCGCGGCGATCGGCACGTACGGGTACAGCTCCGTCAGCCGCCTGCCCATCACGTACAGCGGGAAGTCGGGACCGGGCACGTTCGTCGTCACGGTGTGCACCACGTTCTGCCGCAGCCGCGCCGGAACGCGCGAGGCCAGCGCCAGCAGCGCCGGGACCGCCGGGGCGTCGGCCAGCCCGGTGACGATCCGGCCGATCCCGGCCTGGCCGCTGCGCTTGGCGTCGTCGGTCTGCGCGCGGACGCGCGCCAGCCGCTCCAGGGGATCGGCGACGCCGACCGGCAGGTTCACCAGCACCGCCGAGATCCGGTTGGTCAGCTCGCCGCGCTCGCCGTCGCCGCGCACCGACACCGGCACGATCGTGCGCACGACGGTGTCGTCCCGCAGCGGCCTCCTCCCGAGCAGCAGGTTCCGGTACCCGGCGGCCACCGCCGCGAGGACCACGTCGTTGACCGTGCCCCCGTGCGCCGCGCGGATCTTCTGCACGTCTGCCAGAGGGAACCGCAGCGTGCTCCAACGCCGGTTCGGACCGATCGGGCCGTTCAGCCCGTCCGGCGCCGGGGCGGTGAGCCTCCCCGCCACGCGCGACAACCCCAGCGCGAACTCGCCGAGCCGCCGGCGGTCGCCCAGCGCGCCGATGCCGCGGACCGCGGCGCCGCCGAGCCTCCGCAGGGGCCGGACGACACCGTCCACGGCCGCCGCCCGCACCAGGTCCAGCGCGGACGGCTCGGGGGCGGGCCGCCACCGCGCGGCCGCGCGCACCTCCTCCGCGGAAGGCCGCCGGTACCCGGCGCCGACGTCGAGCATCGCGAGCGCCAGATCGATGCCGGCGAGGCCGTCGGCCATGCAGTGGTGGACCTTGGCCAGCAGCGCCCACCGGCCGCCCTCGAGCCCGTCGATCAGCCAGATCTCCCACAGCGGACGGCCCGGGTCCAGGCGGCGGGCCAGCAGACGGGCCGCCAGCTCGAACAGCTGCTCGTCGTTGCCCGGCACGGGCGACGCGGCGCGCCGGACGTGGGCGCCGATCCGGAAACGCGGGTCGTCGACCCACACGGGCCTGCCCAGATGCAGGGGAACGGACAGGACGCGCTGCCGGTACCGGGGGACGCGGGGCAGCCGGACGGCGATCTCGTCCAGCAGTTCCGAGTGCGACGGGGCGGGCCCCTCGAACACCAGGAGCGCCGCCAAGTGCAGGGGCGTGTTCTCCTCTTCGAGCAAGTAGAAGCTGGCATCAAGTCCGCTCATCCGATGCACGGCCTCGCCCTCTTCCTGCCGCCGGTCGGGAGTGTCCTCGGGGTCGGGGTGAAGCGGCGGCGGACACCAGGCAAACACCGGACGCGCCTTTATGACAAACCCCGGTTACTTCTGCTGACAAAAACTGTTTCAGCAGTTCGCGGCGCGGGCTCCGCCGCGTGGCCAGATGAGGCCGACTCTCAGCCTTGCGGCTCGACCGCCGCTTCGGGGCGGCTCTCCCGCGACCGGGGCGACGGCCCGGCGCCGTCCCGGACCGCAAGCGCCAGCACGGCGCCCAGCAGGCACAGCCCCGCCGTGATCCAGAAGATCTCCTGGTACTCGGTGCGCAGCGCGTCCCGCACCGCCTCCTGGTATTCGGCCAGCCGCCGCGCGAACTCCTGCCGCGACATCAGGAACGGCAGCGGGGGCCGCAGGTCGGCGGTCAGCGCGTGGAACCGGTGGAACCCCCACGCCGACAGCGCCGCCACGCCCAGCAGCATCCCCATCATCCGCGCCACCACCACGGCCGCCGACGCGACGCCGTACTGCGCCGCCGGCACCGCCCGCAGCACCGCCGACGACACCGGCGCGATCACCAGACCGAGCCCGAGGCCCGCCACCGCCAGGTCCGCGTCCATCCGCGGCAGCGGCCCGTACGCCGCGTCCCGCAGCCCCTCCGGCCAGGTCGCGATCAGCGCGTACCCCGCCGCCGCGACCGCCATCCCGGCCGCCAGCACCGCCCGCTCGCCGAACCGCCAGGCCGCCACCCCGCCCAGGAACGCCGCCACCAGCAGCGCCGCCAGGAACCGCGCCAAGATCAGCGCGCCGCCCAGCGCGTCCTCGTCCAGCAGCGTCTGCGCCACCAGCTGCACGTCCACGAGCGTGACCATGAGCGCGGCGCCCGACAGCAGGCTCACCCCCAACGTGGCGAAGAGCGGGCCGCGCCGCGTCCCCGCCAGATCCAGCAGCCGGACGCGCGCCCGCACCTCCCACAGCACGAACGCGACGACCACAGCCGCACCCGCCGCCAGGAGAGGCAGCCCCCACGGCGGCAGCGCCGACTCCTCCGGCTGCGGGTTGTAGACGCCCACCACGATCAACGCCAGCCCCAGCGCCAGCAGCACCCCGCCCGTCACGTCGACGCCCGGCCGCTCGCGCGGCCGCTCGTCCGGCACCGAGACGTGCACCGCCGCCATGGCGAGCGCGGTCAGCGGGAGGTTGAGCCAGAAGATCGCGCGCCAGTCGACCACGGCGGCCACCGCCGCCCCGTACAGCGGGCCCACCGCGCTGCCCAGCTCCTGCGCCGACCCCACCGCGCCCAGCACGACCGGGCGCCGCCGCTCCTCCCACAGGTCGGCGGCCAGCGCCATCGTCACCGGCAGCAGCGCCCCGCCCGCCAGGCCCTGCACGAACCGCCCGGCCGTGAGCGTGACGATCCCGTCGCCCCACTGCGAACCCTGCGCGCACGCGGTGACCGCCGAACCCACCGCGAACGCCGCAAGACACGCCTGGATGACCGGCCGCCGCCCGAACCGGTCCGACAGCCGGCCGAGCAGCGGCATCCCCGCCACGTAGCCCAGCAGGAACCCGGTGACCACCGGGGTCACCCGCTCCAACCGGTTGATCGGGATCCCCAGGTCGCGCACGATCGTCACCAGGATCGTCGCGACCACGTAGGCGTCCAGCGCGGCCAGCAGCACCACCGCGCCGCCGACCCCGATGGCGATGCGGCGCCGCGTCATGCCGGTGCGCTGATCTTGTACGGCTTGTCGAACTCGGTGAACGTCACCGTCACCGAGCCGCCGTTCACGTCGCCCTTGACCTTGAGCAGCCGGTGGTCGGCGGTGCCCACCCACACGTGCCCCTTGACGTCCCCTTTCAGCCCGGGGATGAGCCCGGCGACGACGTCCTTCGGCAGGGTGCCCCGCACCTTGTAGGCGTCCTTGCCGTTCACCTTCTCGGTCTTCTCCGCCTCCGGCTGCGCCACCGACGAAAGCAGCCGCGAGATGCCCCTATTCGGGTCGAGCACGGCCGACGGGTCGTACATCGCCGCCGCGAGCTGCTTCGGGTAGCGCTGCCACCCGCCGGTGACGCCCTTGACGTAGAACGTCTCGCCCAACGCGACGATCTTCATCTCGACCGCCTGCCCGGACTGCTGGAGGTTCAGCGTGCCCTCGGCGTCCCCGTTGCGCAGCAGCCGCACGTCCCCGCTCCGCACCGGAACGCCCGGGTCCCCCTCGGTCGACAGGGTGAACGCCACGCTCCGCAGGTCCCGCATCGCCGTCGACGCCCGCCGCAGCGTGTCCTGCGGCGGCGGCTGCTTCTCACCGCCCCCGTCGTCCCCGCCCGAGCAGGCCGTCGCCGCGACCAGCACGATTCCCAGAGCGATGGCTCCCCGCTTGACCATAGGCCGGACCCTACCGACCGGTCGCCGCCCCGTCACTCGGTACCGGGTATGACATCGAGCCCGCCTTAAGGCTGACTCCGCCGTTCCCAGTGGCCGCCCCGGACGGGCCGCCGCTATCATTGCCCGCGGCAAGCCCCTCCGTCATGCGAGCTCGCGGGGGACGCACCCAGGGGCGGTAGCTCAGCCGGTCAGAGCAGGGGACTCATAATCCTTTGGTCGCGGGTTCGAGTCCCGCCCGCCCCACCCGAGGTCGAAAGGCGCAAACGACCCCTGACCAGGAATCCCACAGTCAAGGGCCGCCGCGCGGCGCCGTCCAGCCGTCCGCACCCATGACCGTACACCACCGGCCACCTGTGCCGAATACGCGCCAAAGATGACGCCGCTCAGGTCGCCCCTCGATGCCTCGCCGTACGTTCTGAGCCGACCGTCGAGACACTCGGCGCAGGACGTCGACGTGTGTCTGCCCATCCGACCACCTGCGTGGGTGGGACGCCTCAGGGCATCGTTGGAGGGATGCAGCCTCGGCGGGAGGTGTCAGCGCCGTCGCTGCGAGCGCCTCGCTGACCTGCGGAGTTGCACAACCGCCGGGTCGCTGCAGCATCGACGATGGACCAAGCTCGTTCCGGCGGCGTGACCTGGGACTTTACCCTCGGGTCGCTCATCCCCCCTAGAGGGATCGCAACCCGTCGTCACGGTGCACGGCGAGGACGGTCCGCTTGTCGCTCATCCCCCCTAGAGGGATCGCAACTCTGAGGGGCCCGCAGGGTGGAGTGGTCAGTCCGAGTCGCTCATCCCCCCTAGAGGGATCGCAACTCACGCTACCCGCGAAGGGCACGTTCGTGCGCGGGCCGCGTCGCTCATCCC
>NZ_BCQU01000061.1:0-40304 GCF_001552235.1 Actinomadura rubrobrunea NBRC 15275
AGCCCGGGCGCGATCAGCGACCGCCACAGCGGACGCTGCGACGCCGCCCCCGCCACCAGGACGCTGAACCCCAGAACCGTCGCGATGAGGGCGAGGGTCGGATACGGAAGGTCCCACCAGGGCACCACCCCGGCCAGGAACGTCGCCACCGGAACGGCGCCCCCGACCAGGGCGACGAACCGCGTCGCGTTCAGGATGCGCGCCCGCGACTCCGGGACGTTCCACCGCCGCCGCAACGCGATCGCCGCGAGCCCGTACAGCAGCAGCTGGGCGCCTCCCAGCACCCACCAGAACCCGCCCTGCACGCGCCGGATCGCCTGGGCGGCCACGTCCTCGTCCCGCAGCCGGTCGACCTTCGCCATGGTGTCGCCCTCGTCGGCGCCGTCGTCGGCGGCGCCCGTGCGCCACGGCGACCCGACCGCCTCCTTCGGCCGGTCGAGTCCGAGCACCCGCAGCGCCGTCGCGGTGACGTCGGTCAGGGTGACCATGGCCGGCTGCCGCGTCGCGCTGGAGGTCAGATAGCCCGGCCGGTACGTCCGCCCGGACTCGCCCGTGGGGCCCTGCGCGACGGCCACGCGGATGTGCGGCTTCGCATCCGTGTCGGACAGGCCCGCCACGAGCACCGTCGTGCCCTGGGGGAGACCGGCCAGCACCTGGGCGACGCGCCGGTCCGCCGCCCGCGCCGCCTCCGCGCGCTTGCGGGGCTCCACCGGCACCTGCTCGCCCTCGGCGTCCACCCCGGCGGTCAGGTAGGCGCGGAAGACGTCGTCGATCTCCACGCCGATCAGCGGGCACCGCGACCAGTCGGCGGCGGGCACCTTGTCGGGGGACGGGGCGTAGCGGTCGACGCGTCCCGCCCGGTCGGCCAGCCCGAACACCGCGCCCGGGCCCACGGCCAGGGTGCAGCCGCCCGCGCGGCGCACCGCGTCGCCGAGCAGCCCCACCTGCGCGTGGTAGGAGGTCCGCGCGTTGTCGTCCTTGATCGTCTGCCAGCCGGGGGCCAGCGCCCCGCCCTCGGGCGGGGCCTCGGACCCGGGCCGCGCGGCGGTCACCGGTGCCGACGGCAGCGCGCAGTCGCCGTGCGCCAGCCGCGCCCGCTGCCCCGCCGACACCGTCAGCCAGCCGTCCATCGGGCAGGTGTTGATCCGCGTGGTGCGGATGCTCAGCGCCCCCGCGGAGCCCTGCCCGGTCATCCGCCACAGGGTCGGCGTCCCGCCGCGGGTCACGTCCCGCCACGCCAGCCCCGGAATCCCGATGATCGCGACACGGCCTGTCGGCGCGGCCGTGCCGGAGGCCCGCGCGGGGACGGCGGGCGCCGCGTGTGCGCTGGGGGACGGAACGGCGAACAACGAGATCAACACCGTGACGACGGCCACAATGGTCGCCACGGGCCTCAGCGTGCCGGCCGCCGCCCCCCGATGCGTCATGCGTGCAAGGGTAGTGGGCGGCTTACATCAGGATGGGGACATGGTGGAACGTAACAGGACGGACCATTCCGGCCGCCGGCGCACGGCGCCGGCGCGGCCCGCCGAGGCGGCGGCGCCGGGGTGGTCGGTCCGGTCGGCTCCGCGGGCGGCGAACCTGCTGATCCTGGCCGCCGGGATCGCCGTCGCCGCGGCCGCGGTGGCGCCGATCGTCGTCCACTGGCTGACCAACCCGCCCGACCAGCGGATGGTCGACCTGGAGGTGTACCGGGACGGCGGCCGCGCCGTCCTGCGGGGAGCGCCGCTGTACGAGCTGCTCACCCAGCCGCCGCAGCTGCTGCCGTTCACCTACCCGCCGTTCGCGGCGGTGCTGGCGGTGCCGTTCACCCTCATGTCGTGGGGCGCCGCCCAGGTGACGTGGATGGCGCTGCTGTACGTCGCCCTGGCGGCCGCGGTCTGGCTGTCGTTCCGCGACCTGGTCCGGCGGGCCGGGCGCTGGGCGCCGCTGGCCCTCGGCGCCCTCGTCGGCGCCGCCGCCTGGCTCGTGCCCGTCTACGACCAGGCCAGGTTCGGCCAGGTGGGCGTGTTCCTCATGGTGATGTGCCTGGCCGACTGCTGCGCGCGCCGCCCGCGCTGGCCGCGCGGCCTGCTCGTCGGCCTCGCCGTGGCGATCAAGCTGGTGCCCGGCGTCTTCCTCATCTACTTCTGGATCACCGGGCGGCGGGACGCGGCCGCCAACGCCGTGCTGACCGCCGCCGTCGCGACCCTCGCCGGGTTCGCCCTGCTGCCGGCCGACTCGGTGGACTACTGGTTCGGCGCGCTGCTGGAGGGCGGCGACCGCACCGGCGCCGTCAACGGCACCACGAACCAGGCCATCAACGGCATGCTGGCGCGGATCTACCTGCCCGACGCGGTCACCAGCCTGCTGTGGCTGGCGCTGGCCGCGTTCGTCGGCTACCACGGGTTCCGGCTGGCCCGCCGCGCCACGGCCCTCGCCGACGCGACGGCGCCGGGGCCCGACGCCCGCGCCGCCCTGCTGGCGGGCGTCGCCATCACCGGGCTGCTGTCGGTGCTGCTGTCCCCTGTGGGATGGATTCACCACCTTGTGTGGATCGTCCCCGTCATCGGCGCCGTGGTCGGTGATGGGCGCGACACGCGAAGATGTCAGTATGCGGGGCTGATCTGGCTGTACTTCCTGTTTCCGCTGCCCTGGTGGGGGACCCGCCTGATCGGTCCCGAGCACTCGATTCCGTCGCAGGTCACCGGGCGGATCATCCAGGACGCCTTCGGACTGGCCGCCCTGGCGCTGATCGCGTTCCTCGGGCGGCGGCTGCTCCACCGGATGGCCGGTGCGCGCGTTCCGGAGGATCCTTCTCGCCGGGACGCCGAGGTCGGTACGCTCAGCGCGTGATGCTGGTAGCGGTGGCCGTCGCCGGATTGGTCGCCGGGGTGGCCGGTCTGTCCATCGCGGTGGTGGCCCACAACAGGGTGAACCAGGTCGTCGACGAGTGCGGCGCGGTGCTGCGGCGGCAGCTGCAGCTCGCCGCCGGAAAGGTCGACGGCCAGGCGTTGCGCGACTTGGCGATCGTCCACTACGACGCGCTCAAGGAGATGTCCGGGCACCGCTCGTTCTCGCTCGCCCTGATCAACGCCAACGGCGACGGCGTGGTGATCAGCTCCATCAACGGCCGCACCGAGACGCGGACCTATGCCAAGGCGGTCCGCGACGGCCACCCCCTGGAGACGCTCTCCCCCGAAGAGAACCAGGTGCTGCGCGCCGCCCGCCTGGGCAAGGGCCCCGTCGTCACCATGGACGACCCCCTGGCCGACTTCGGCGACCGCACCCCCACCCCCAGCGCCTGAGCCGCCCGCAGAGCCGCTCGCGCCCGAGCCGCCCCGCGGCGTCCGCGCGCTCGAGCCGCCCCGCGGCGTCGCGTGCCCGATGCCGGCCCCGCAGTCCCGCCGCGCGCCGTCGTGCCCGCCATCGGGTCCGGGCGCGTTTCCTGACCGGCTCATGATCGGCCTTTTGCCGGTGCCGGGTCGGACGGGCACATAGACTCGACGTCCTCACCACCTGTCGCACAGCCCGCCGCGCGATCCGGACGTGGGCGGAGGAGTTGCTCATATGCCACTGGGAAAAGCGTGCACACGGCCGGGGGACGTCACGTGACCGAGACGTACGCGTTCCTCGGTCCCCGCGGCACGTTCACCGAGGCCGCGCTGCGCCGGCTGCCCGGCGCGGAGGGCGCCGAGCAGGTCCCCTACGACACCGTGCCCGCCGCGCTCGACGCGCTGCGCCGCGCCGAGGTGGACGCGGCCGTCGTCGCGCTGGAGAACTCCGTCGAGGGCTCGGTGCCCACCACCCTGGACGAGCTGGCCACCGGCGAGCCCCTGCAGATCGTCGCCGAGGTCCACCTGCCGGTGTCGTTCGCCCTGCTGGTGCGGCCCGGCACCACGTTCGCCGACATCAAGACGGTCGCCTCGCACCCGCACGCGCAGCCCCAGTGCCGCCGCTGGCTGGCCGAGCACGTCCCGGACGCCGAGTGGCGCGCCGCCACGTCCAACGCCGAGGCCGCCCAGCGCGTCGCCGACGGCCACTACGACGCCGCGCTGGCCGGCTCGTTCGCCGCGGCCCGCTACGGGCTGTCGGTCCTGGCCGAGGACATCCACGACGTGTCCGACGCGGTGACCAGGTTCATCGAGCTGCGCCGGCCCTGCGTCCCGCCGCCGCGCACCGGCATGGACCGCACCACCGTGGTCGCGTTCATCGGCGAGGACCACCCCGGCGCCCTGCTGGAGATCCTCAACGAGTTCGCGATCCGCGGCATCAATTTGACGCTGATCCAGTCGCGTCCCACCGGCGCCGGGCTCGGCTCGTACCTGTTCTGGATGGACTTCGACGGGCACGTGGAGGACGCCCGCGTCGGCGAGGCGCTGATGGGCCTGCGCCGCATCTGCGCCGACGTGCGGTTCCTCGGCTCGTACCCGCGCGCGGACCAGGTCCGCCCGGAGATCCGCCGCGGCACCCACGACGCCGACTTCACCGAGGCCGCCGCCTGGCTGCGCTCCATCCGCAACGGCCACGCCTGAGCCGGGCGGCCCCGGGGGCAGGAGGCGTCGGGTCAGGGCAGGTAGACGCCGTACTCGGCGAGCCGGGGGGTGAGCGACGGCGGCAGCCCCGTCAGCGCGGCCGCCTCCTCGGCCGACACGAAGCCGTCGCACCGCTCCCGCGCCTCGACGAGCCGCTCGGCCTGCTCGAGCGTGATGCCGAGCCCCTGCGCCAGCACGTGGGCGGGGGCGTGGTTGACGTCCACGAGCCCGCCGTCGTCGAAGCCGCGCGGCAGGTCCGGACGGCCGATCCGCATCTCCAGGGCGGTCTGCGGATCGCGGCGCGCGATCTCGTGCGCCCGGGCGCGCAGCTCGCGGCGCCGCCGGATCTCCCCCTGGGCCTGATCGAAAGCGACCGCGTCCCGGCGCGCGAAGACGCGGCCCCGGACGGCGAAGGCGTGGGCCGTCCCGCCCAGGACCGACACGACCGCCCCGATGCTGAAGATCACGTCGCCCGCGGTGCCCGGGTCGGCCTCGACGGTGGCGAAGACGGCGCTCTCGAGAGCGAGGTAGCCGGCCGCCGCGAGCCAGTGCGCCCACCGCCGCAGCCGGAGCGCCACGTGGGTGAAGATGATCGGGGACGCCAGGCCCGCGGTGAGCAGGGGGCTCAACGCCCACAGGATCGTCAGCCCCGTCCGCACCCGGCTGTCGCGCTTCATGATCGACCTCGCCCCCTTGTCACTTGTCAGACGTCTTATAAGGCAAGACCGATGTCGAGGCGAAATGTCCGGTTCTGGACGGCGGGGCGGGTGAACCGCGGAGGGGCCGCGCCGTCGTCCCCGCCGCGCGCGGACGCCGCGACGGCGATCTCGCGCGCGCCACGGCCGCCGCACCGGTAGCCTCAGGGTTGTGATTGACCTGCGAGCCCTTCGAGAGGACCCCGAACGGCTGCGCGCCTCGCAGCGCGCCCGCGGGGAGGACGAGACCGTCGCCGACACGCTGCTCGACCTGGACGAGCGGCGCCGCGGCGCGCTGTCGACGTTCGAGCGGCTGCGCGCCGAGCAGAAGAGTTTCGGCAAGTCGGTGTCGAAGGCGCAGGGGGAGGAGCGGCAGCGGCTGCTGGGCCGCGCCAAGGAGCTCGCGCAGCAGGTCAAGGAGGCCGAGGCCGAGGCCGACCGGCTCGGCGCCGAGCTGGACGCGCTGCTGCGGACCGTTCCCAACATCATCGAGGAGGGCGCCCCGCCCGGCGGCGAGGAGGACTTCGTCGTCCTGGAGCACGTCGGCGAGCCCCCGAAGTTCGACTTCGAGCCCAAGGACCACCTGGAGCTCGGCGAGGCGCTGGGCGCGATCGACACCGAGCGCGGCGCCAAGGTGTCCGGCGCGCGGTTCTACTTCCTGACCGGCGTGGGGGCGCGGCTGCAGCTGGCGCTGCTCAACCTGGCCATGGAGCAGGCGATCGCCGCCGGGTTCACCCCGATGTACCCGCCGGTGCTGGTCAAGCCGGAGGCGATGGAGGGCACCGGCTTCCTCGGCGCGCACGCCGCCGAGGTCTACCACCTGCCGCAGGACGAGCTGTACCTGGTGGGCACGTCCGAGGTGCCGCTGGCCGCCTACCACATGAACGAGATCATCGACGACCTGCCGCGGCGGTACGCGGGCTGGTCGTCCTGCTTCCGCCGGGAGGCCGGCTCGTACGGCAAGGACACCCGCGGCATCATCCGGGTGCACCAGTTCGACAAGGTCGAGATGTTCTCCTACTGCCGTCCGGAGGACGCCCACGACGAGCACCTGCGGCTGCTGGAGTGGGAGAAGGAGATGCTCGCCAAGGTCGAGCTGCCGTACCGGGTGATCGACGTGGCGGCCGGCGACCTGGGCGCCAGCGCGGCCCGCAAGTACGACTGCGAGGCGTGGCTGCCGTCGCAGAACACCTACCGCGAGGTCACCTCCACGTCCAACTGCACCGACTTCCAGGCGCGGCGCCTGGCGGTGCGGTACCGGGACGAGGGCGGCCGCAACCAGCCGGTCGCCACGCTGAACGGCACGCTGGCCACCACCCGGTGGATCGTGGCGATCCTGGAGAACCACCAGCAGGCCGACGGCTCGGTGCGCGTGCCGAAGGCGCTGCAGAAGTACCTCGGCCTGGAGGTCCTGGAGCCGGTCAAGCGCTGAGGCGGCGGCGCGGGGCCGCCGTCGGGGGCATCGCCTATGGTGTCTCCCAGCCGTGCCCGGCGTCGTCACATACCCGCCCCCTCGAGTGCGCGAGGAGCCGGACGCGGCAGACGGGAAGGTGACATGTCTCCATCCACGCCGCGCCTGGTCGCCACCGACCTCGACGGGACGATCGTGCGTTCCGACGGCACCATCTCGCCCCGCACCGTCGCCGCCCTGGCCCGCGTGGAGCGCGCGGGCGCGCTGCTGGTCATGGTCACCGGCCGGCCGCCGCGGTGGATGCGTCCCGTCGCCGAGGCCGTGGACCACCGCGGCGTGGCGATCTGCGCCAACGGCGCGGTCGTGTACGACCTGCACACCGAGACCGTGCTGCGCACCCGGCTGATCGAGCCGGAGGTGATCGCCGAGACGGTGGCGCGCCTGCGCGCGGCGATCCCGGAGCTGCGGTTCGCCGTGGAGTACCCGCACGGGTTCGTCTTCGAGGCCAGCTACCACCTCGGCAGCTGGGACGCCGAGGCGCTGGGCGGGCGGCCCGTGGACGGGGAGACGCTGGTCAGCCGGGGCGGCACCAAGCTGCTGGCGTTCCACCCCGACGCCGACCCCGACTCGCTGGCGGCCAAGGCGCGCGACACCGTGGGCGACCTGGTCACCGTCACCCACTCCTCGGGGCGGGGCCTGCTGGAGATGAGCGCCCACGGCGTCACCAAGGCCAGCGCCCTCGCCGAGCTGTGCGCCGAGCACGGCATCCGGCCCGCCGACGTGGTGGCGTTCGGGGACATGCCGAACGACCTGCCGATGCTGACGTGGGCGGGCGTGTCGTACGGGGTGGCCAACGCCCACCCGGTGGTCCTGGAGGCGGTCACCCACACCACGGCGCGCAACGACGACGACGGTGTGGCCCAGGTGCTCGAGCGGCTGTTCCCGGACGCCGAGTCGACGGAGTCCGCGGAGTCGACGGGGCAAGGGTCCGCATGACGCGCGGCGCCGAGCCGCCCGCACGCGGGCGGTGCGGCGGCTCGTCGGCGACGCGCTGCGGAGGGGGCGCCGGCCGGCGGTCGGCGTCGGGCCTCGTGCGCGGCGGCTGCGCGGGGGCGCAGTCGAGGAGACCGCTGTCGAGGGGGCTTACAGGTACGGGCCGGACTGGCGGCGGCGATGGTCCTCCTCGCCGGAGGACTGCGGCATCATCCCGGCGGGCAGGGCGCGGCGCATCTGCTCCAGCTGGGCCCGCGCCGCCATCTGCTGGGCGAACAGCGTGGTCTGGATGCCGTGGAACAGGCCCTCCAGCCAGCCGACCAGCTGGGCCTGGGCGATCCTCAGCTCGGACTCGCTCGGCACCTCCTCCTCGGTGAACGGCAGCGACAGCCGCTCCAGCTCCTCGATCAGCTCGGGCGCCAGACCGTCTTCCAGCTCCTTGATGGACGACTGGTGGATCTCGCGGAGCCGGGCGCGGCTGGCCTCGTCCAGCGGCGCGGCCTTCACCTCCTCCAGCAGCTGCCGGATCATGCTGCCGATCCGCATGACCTTGGCGGGCTGCTCCACCATCTCGGTGATCGACTTCTCGTCGCCGTCCTCGGACTTGCCGCCCTCCACCGCGATGCCGTTCGGCCCGACGACCAGCACCTGCGGCTCCTTGTCGGACCGGTCGCCGGACGGGCTCTGCGAAGGCTGGTTCATGGTGTCTCCAGGAATTCAGACGGTCAGGACAATCTTTCCGACGTGCACGCTGTCCTCCAGCAGCCGGTGCGCCCGCGCCGCCTCCGCCATGGGCACGGTGCGGTCCAGGACCGGCCGCACGGCGCCCGACTCCAGCAGCGGCCACACGTGCTCGCGCACCGCCGCCACGATCGCGGCCTTCTCGGCGGCGGGACGGGCCCGCAGCGACGTCGCGTGCACCGACGCCCGCTTGCGCAGCAGCTCGTTCAGGTCGAGCTCGGCGCGGCGACCGCCCTGCAACCCGATGACCACCAGCCGGCCGCCGGGGGCCAGCGCCGACACGTTGCGCGCCAGGTACGCCGCCCCCATGTTGTCGAGTATCACGTCGAACGGGCCGTGCTCGGTGAAGTCGTCCTCGCGGTAGTTGATCGCCTCGTCGGCGCCGAGCTCCCGGCAGCGCTCGGCCTTCCGCGCGCTGCCCACCGTGCACAGCACCCGCGCCCCGTGCGCCCGCGCGAGCTGGATCGCCATGGTGCCGATGCCGCTCGCGCCGCCGTGCACGAGGAACGTCTCCCCCTTGGCCAGGCGCGCCAGCATGAACACGTTCGACCACACCGTGCACGCGACCTCGGGCAGCCCCGCCGCCTCGACGAGGCCGACGCCGCGCGGCACCGGCAGCACGTGGCCGGCGGGCACCGCGACCCGTTCGGCGTAGCCTCCGCCCCCGAGCAGCGCGCACACCTCGTCGCCGACCCGCCAGCCGGTGACGCCTTCGCCGAGCGCGGCGACCCGGCCGGAAACCTCCAGCCCCGGGTACGGGGGAGCCCCGTCCGGCGGCGGATAGAACCCGCGGCGCTGCATCACGTCCGCCCGGTTGACCCCGGCGGCCGCCACGTCGATGAGCACCTCGCCCGGCCCGGCCTGCGGGTCCGGGACGGCCGTCCATTCCAGGACGTCGGGCTCTCCCGGTTCGCGGATGACGATGGCATGCATACCGATCACGCTACCGGGCCTTCGGGGCGCACAGCCTCCTGATTAGGGACGGCCCTTCGGGCGGTTGTGGTGCGTCTTTCGCGTAGGCGGATGGTAAAGGCCCATGGGTATCCTGCCCTGGGGTCATGCCATCCGGCTCCACATGGACGTTCGAGGCGGGGTCGAGGGGAGAGACGGTGGCGAGGAACGAGCACGACGGGCGGTCGCTGGAGGAGCGCCTGGCATCCCTGGACGCGATGAGCAGCCAGGGCGTCGATCCCGCTCCGTCCGGCGGGCCGGGCCCGGGCAACGCGTCTCCCGCCGAGTCGCCGCCCGCCGCGGCGCCGGCGGCGGACGACGCCACTGACGACGCCACTGACCGAACGAACGCTTCGCCCTCCGCGTCCCCCGCATCTTCCGCACCTTCCGCGGCCGAGGCGGAGGCCACCGTGGCCGACGCGGAGGCGACGCGTCCGGGCGGCGACCAGAACCCGTCCGGGAACGAGCCGACGGCAGGCCAGCCGCTGCCCGAGGCCCCCGCGAACCCGTGGGCGGCGCCCCCGCCGTTCCAGGGCGCGCCGCCGGAGCCGCCCCAGGGCGGACCGTCGCAGCCTCCGGCCGACGTGCCGCAGCCCCCGAGCTTCACCCCGTACGGGGACATGCCCGCGCCGCAGTACACGCCGCCCCCGCCGTTCGACGGGAGCCAGCCGCCTCCGCAGCCCTACGACGGCAGCCCGATGCCGCAGCCCTTCGACGGCGGCATGCTGCCCCCTCCGTACGCGGGCATGGTCGGCGGCTACCCGCCGGTGTACGAGCCGCCGCAGCCGCCTCCGCCTCCCCCGGGGTTCGAAGGCGCGATGCCCCCGCCGCCTCCGCCGTACGAGGCGCCCGCCGTCCCGCCCCAGCCCGCCTCCGAGGGCGGACAGCCGGGGAGCGACACGCCGCCGCCCTTCCAGGCGCCGGTGCCGCCGCAGTACCACGCTGCTCCGACGCCCGCCGACCAGGCGGCGCCGCCGCTGGAACAGCTGCCGCCCTACCCCACCGAGCAGCCCTCCCAGGGCGACCCGCAGTCCGCGTCCGCGGGCGAGGCCGCGCCCGCCGAGCCGGACACGCAGCCGGGCCGGCCCGTCCAGCCGGGCCAGCAGGACGCCCCGCCGCAGGAAGGGCAGCAGGGCCAGCCGGGCGGCGCCCCGCAGGAAGGCCAGCCCGGGCAGCCGGGCCAGCCGGGTGTGCCGCCGTACGGCATGCCCGCCATGCCCGTGCCCGCGTACGACCCCAACAGCAACCCGGTTCCGGGGTTCGACCAGCCACCCGCCTACCAGCCGCCGGCGGGGTACGCGCCGACGGCGCCCGCCCAGCCCCCGGCCGGCGGGTACGCGCAGCCTCCCGCGCATCCGGGCGCCCCGGGCCACGGCGGCCAGCCGCACCCGCAGGCGCCGCAAGGGCCGCCCCCGGAGAGCTCCGAAAGCCTCAGCTCGGAGAACCTGCTCGGCCACCGGCGCATCGCCCCGTCCGGCGGATGGCGCCGCGCCGTCTACAAGGCCACCGGTGGCGCCATCCACCCTGGGGAGTCGCAGGCCGAGCTGCGGCGCAAGGACCTCATCGCGCGGGCCCGGACCCCCGTGGTGTCCGGTCACCACCGCGTCGCGGTCATGTCCCTCAAGGGCGGCGTCGGCAAGACCACCACGACCGTGGGCCTGGGCTCGATGCTGGCGTCGCTGCGCGGCGACCGGGTGATCGCCGTGGACGCCAACCCCGACCGCGGCACCCTGTCGGACAAGCTGCGGCTGGAGACCGCGGCGACCGTCCGCGACCTGCTCAACAACCGCGACAAGATCCACCGCTACGCCGACGTGCGCGCCTTCACCTCGCAGAACGAGGCGCGGCTGGAGGTGCTGGCCTCCGACCGCGACCCGGCGGTCAGCGAGGCGTTCAGCGCCGAGGACTACTCCGCGGTGGCCGTGGTGCTCGAGCAGTTCTACACGATCTGCATCACCGACTGCGGGACGGGCCTGCTGCACTCGGCCATGGCCGGGGTGCTCAGCCTGGCCGACCAGCTCGTCCTGGTGAGCTCCCCGTCGGTGGACGGCGCCCGCTCCGCCAGCGCGACCCTCGACTGGCTGGAGGCGCACGACCACGGCCACCTGGTCCGCAACGGCGTGGTGGTGCTGTCGATGGTCCGCAACCGCACCCGCAGCCAGGTCGACCTCGACAAGCTGCAGGCCCACTTCGAGAGCCGCTGCCGCGGCGTCGTCCGCGTCCCCTACGACGACCACCTGGAGGAGGGCGCCGAGGTGGACCTGGAGCAGCTGGCCCCCGCGACCCGCGAGGCGTACCTGCAGCTGGCCGCCATGGTCGGCGACGGCTTCGCCATGCAGCGCGCCAAGGAGTGAAACCGCCGGTCGGCTCGTCCATTCGTGGGGCCCGCCCGCCGGCCCGCCGTGCCGGAGCGGACGGGCGGCGCCAGGCGTTAAAGTCGCGACCCGTGGTCGACAACGTGTACGTGGGCAAGGCCGCGGTCGACGCCGCCGCGGACCGCGGCTGGCTGCTGGGGCACTTCAAACCGCCGGGCGATCCGCGCCACAGCGACGACGTCGAGATCAAGTGGGGCGTCCACCCGCGCGGGGAGCGGCGCGCCCGCTGGACCGAGGGCGAGAAGCGCACCGCCCTCCTGGTCCTGATCAGCGGGCGCTTCCGGCTGGAGTTCCCCGGCGGCGACGTGGTGCTGTCCGAGCAGGGCGACTACGTCGTGTGGGGTCCGGGCGTCGACCATTCCTGGGAGGCCGAGGAGGACTCGATCGTCATGACCGTCCGCTGGCCGTCCATCCCCGGCTACCGCGTCGACGACCCCGACGAGTCCGACGACGGCTCCTGACCCCGCCGCCGGGAACGCGATGGGGGCGTTGAGCGAGACACGGCTGGGAGACGGGATCGCGACGCCGCGGGCGGCTGATGAGATCTGGGCGGCGTCCTCGACGTCCGGCGCGGGCGCCGAGGACGCAGCGCCGCGGGTGGCGGAGGCTGTGGGATTCGAACCCACGGAGCCGGGGCTGCCGACTCAACGGTTTTCAAGACCGTCGCACTCGTCCACTATGCGAAGCCTCCAGTGAGCAGCCCCCACGATAGCGGCAAGCGCGGGGTGAGTTCACGGGGCTTATGAGGGTGCGGGGGCGCGGCGCGGAACGGCTGATCGCGCCGCTGATCGGCGGGCGGCGTCCGACGGTGCGTCCCGGGCGAAGCGCTGTCCATCGGGTCATTCGGCCTGAAGGGCGGCGAAAGCATCCGTTACCCTCGACCGCATGTCGCAGACACCCAACGATCCGGCAGGGTCGACGCAGCAGTTCCAGCAGTGGGCCTACCAGCAGCAGGGGCAGCCGGAGAAGGGCGCGAAGGTGAACGTCGGGCTCATCGCCGGCGTCGTCGCCGTGCTGGCCCTCGTCGCGATCATCGTGGTCGCGCTCATGATCAGCATGTGAGAGCCGGGGACGACCCGCCGTCCGCCGGCCCGGCCGGGGGACCCCGCCGGCGGGCCGTTCAGCGGCCGTTGCTGGAGAAGTGCTGGTAGTCCTTGGCGCCCCTCCAGTCGCCGCCCCACCCCCAGCCGATCGAGGCGAACGCCTTCACCACCGCGTCGCCCTTGTGGATGACGCCCGGATCGCGGCGCTTGCGGTTCTTGAACTTCACGCATTTGCGGTGCGCGACGGTCCCGTTCGCCGACACGTAGGGGTTCTCGCACGGGTTGATGTCGATCGCCAGGCCGTAGGCGTGCTGCGACCAGCTGCTCGACCCGGTGGCGGGACGGCAGTTGAACGCCGAGGTGTTGTCGGCCTCGATCGAGTCGAAGTCGCTGCCCTTGTAGACGTCCACGGGCTCCATGCGCCGGATGGGGTAGCGCATCCGGTAGAGCTTGCGGAACACGGTCACCAGGTCGTCGGCGACCCTGGCGTTGACGACCAGGCGCCCGTCGGCGTGCGGCCGTCCGTCCATGCCCCAGTACGTCATCTCGATCATCCGCAGCCCCGACACCGGCACGGGGCAGCCCCTGCGCCACGAATGGCGCAGCTGCCGCGCCGTCACCTTCGTGATCCGCGCGCGGAACTGTTGCTTTGCGCCCGTCCCGCCGCCGGACGGCGTCGACACGGCCGTCGGGGACGGTTGCGTCGGCGGGGTGGCCGGTTCCGGCGCGGAGCGGTCCGCCCCTTGGCCGCAGCCGGTCGCGCCGAGGGTGGCCGCGGCGAACGCGGTGACGACCGCCGTCGCGCGAACTGTCCATCTACCTGGCATGACACGAAGGATGGCACGCCGACGGACCCCGGCTCGGCAGGACCGGCGCACCCGGCCGTTCGGGGACGGCGCGGCCGCGCGCCCTTCGGGACGGCCGGGCCGGTTCGCTACCGTGCGTTCTGGCGCGTGGCTGTCGTGAGGGGACGGGGGCGGGCACGCGCATCCGTTTCGACCACACCCCCTGCCGGGTACTGTCCCGGCGTCCCCGGCCTGAGGGAGCCGGAATGACGGAGGGTCACGAGGACGGACGCCCGAGCCTGGAGGACGAGATCTTCGCCGTGGCGTCCACGGTGGAGACCGAGCAGCCGGACGAGGGGCCGCGCATCCGCGTGCGCGCGCGTCCGCCGTGGGAATGGGCGCGGAAGCTGAGCCGGCGCGACGTCGGCGTGACGGCGGCGGGTTTCCTGACGTTCGTGTTCGTCGACCTGGTGATGATGTACGCGCCGCTGATGATGAGCCGCAGGCCGAGCCTGCTGCCGCAGATGATCACGCTGCTGCTGCTGGCGTTCGGGCTGGGCGGCCTGCTGGTGGGGAAGGTCGGCGGAAGCTGGCGCCTGTTCGGCATCGGGATGATGCTCGCGTGGGGCTTCCTGACCCTCGTCTCGGTGGGGTTCCTCACCGGCCTGACGCTGTGACGCGGCGGCCGCGAGGCGCGGCGCCGGAGGGCGGGCGACCGGTAGCGGGGAGGCCGGCCGTCAGCCGGCCTGGGCGATGCGTTCGACGACCTTCGTGAAGGCGCTGCCGATCGCGTCCAGTTCCTCGGGGGTGATGACGTCGATGAAGAAGGTGCGGACCGTCTCGACGTGGTCGCGGGCGGCCCGGTCGAGCACGGCGAAGCCCTCGTCGGTGAGGTGGGCGTAGACGCCGCGCTTGTCGTTGGGGCAGCTGCCGCGCACCACGAGGCCCTTGGCCTCCAGGCGGTTGCAGGTGTGCGACAGGCGGCTGCGGGACTGGCTGGCGTGCGCCGCGAGCTCCGCCATGCGCAGGCGCCGGTCCGGGGCCTCCGACAGGCGGACGAGGATCTCGTACTCGGAGATCGACAGACCGTGCTTGGTCTTCAGGTCGCGGTCCATGATCTCCGTGAGCCGGACGCTGCCGTCCACGTAGGCCCTCCAGTGGCGCTGTTGCACGGCGTCGAGCCAGCGTGGTTCGCTCATGCTGACAGTATACCGCTCTGTTGAAGATTCAACTAATTTCGGCGCTCCGTGGGACGGGCCGTCCGGTCGGGAAATAGTTTATCTTTCAATCACGTTAGGTCCGTGTGTCGGCGCCTGCACGCCCGCAGCGCGCCCCCGATCGCTGAGGAGTACCGATGCCGGCTGTCACCGCGGATCCCCTGACCCTGCCCCGCCTGCCGCGCCTGTCCGAGGCCGACACCGACTGGCGCCGCGTCGCCAAGGTCGTCACCGCCTCGCGCCACCTCGAAGGAGAGGGCTTCGAAGTCCGCCGCCCCTTCCCGGGCATGGACCTGGCGCTCGCCGACCCCTTCCTGCTGCTGGACCACATGGGCGCCGTCGAGTACGCCCCCGGCGAGGCCAAGGGCACGCCCTGGCACCCGCACCGCGGCTTCGAGACCGTCACCTACATCATGGACGGAGCCTTCCAGCACCAGGACACCACCGGAGGCGGCGGGCTGATCACCGACGGCGCCACGCAGTGGATGACGGCCGGGGCCGGGATCCAGCACATCGAGCAGCCGCCGCCCGAACTGGTCGCCAAGGGCGGGCTGTTCCACGGCGTGCAGCTGTGGGTGAACCTGCCCCGCGCGCAGAAGTGGGTGCCGCCGCGCTACCAGGACATCGAGGCTCGCGACGTCACGCTGCTCGCCGCCGCCGACGGCGCGTCGCTCGTCCGGGTCATCGCCGGGTCGCTCGGCGAGTACGAGGGGCCGGGCGTCACCTACACGCCGATCAACTACCTGCACGCGACCGTGGCGCCCGGCGCGCGGCTGACGCTGCCGTGGCCGCGCGAGTTCAACGCCCTGGTGTACGTGCTGGCCGGGCGCGGCGCCGTCGGCGTCGAGGAGGTCGCCTTGGACGAGGGGCAGCTCGCCGTCTTCGGCGGCTCGCACCACCGGGGCGAACAGGACGGCCTGGTCGTCCGGGCCGCCGACCGGCAGCCGACGGCGGTGGGCGCGAGCGGCTGGGAGATCCTCGTGCTGGGCGGGCTGCCGATCCGCGAGCCGATCGCCCGGTACGGGCCGTTCGTGATGAACACCCGCGAGGAGATCATCCAGGCGTTCGAGGACTTCCAGGCGGGACGGATGGGGACGATCCCCGCCGAGAAGGTCCCGCACCGCTCCGCCGCCGACACGACCCTGACCTGACGGCCGCGCCGCCGTCGCCGTGAATCCTCCGCCGCGGGCCGAGAGCGGCTGACGGACGGGGGAGGCGTGCGCTACTGTGTTCGAACAGTCGAACACAGATTCGACGTGCCGGTTCGAACGCGCTCGCCCGAGGAGGCGGCATGGTGGCGACGGTGACCGCGATCCCCGCGACGCGCCGCCCGACGGCGCGTCGCGGGGCGCACGCGACACGCCGCAGCGGTTTCTATGCAAATCTACGGCCGCAGCTATATCGGCTCATAGAGTCCGAGAGCGTGGATCCCGTGCGCAATCCCTACGCCCCGGGCGCCGGGCAGCGTCCCCCCGAGCTGGCCGGACGCGACCGCGAGCTGCAGCAGTTCGAAGTGGTGCTGGAGCGGGTCGCCCGCGGCCGCCCCGAGCGCAGCATGATCATCACGGGGCTGCGCGGCGTCGGCAAGACCGTGCTGCTCAACGCGTTCCGCTCCATGGCGATCCAGCGGCTGTGGGGCACCGGCAAGATCGAAGCGCGCCCCGACCAGTCGATCCGCCGCCCCGTCGCCTCCGCCCTGCACATGGCCGTGCGCGAGCTGGCCCCCCGGCACCGCGCGCCCGACCGCATCGAGCGGTTCCTCGGCGTGCTCAAGGCGTTCGCGCAGGCCGGCGAGGAGCCGTCCGGCCGGTCCAGGGCGCGGGCGCACCGCTGGCAGCCGGGCATCGAGGTGCCCGCCGTGCGCGGCCGCGCCGACTCCGGCGACCTGGAGATCGACCTGACCGAGCTGTTCGTGGACGCCGCCTCCGTCGCCACCGACGTCGGCGTCGGCATCGCGCTGTTCGTCGACGAGATGCAGGACGTCCCCGCCGACGACGTGTCCGCGCTGTGCGCCGCCTGCCACGAGCTGTCCCAGATCGGCGGGCCGCTGATCGTCGTCGGCGCCGGGCTGCCGCACCTGCCCGCCGTGCTGTCGGCCAGCAAGTCCTACTCCGAACGGCTGTTCCGCTACACGCGCATCGACCGGCTCGACCGCGAGTCCGCCGACATCGCGCTGCTGGCCCCGGCCGAACGCGAGAACGTCACCTTCACCCCCGAGGCCCTGGACGCCCTCTACGAGGCGGCCGACGGCTACCCCTACTTCGTCCAGGCGTACGCCAAGGTCGCCTGGGACGTGGCGCCGGACAGCCCGATCACCGCCGAGGACGTCCGGGTCGCCGCGCCCGAGGCCGAGAGCGAGCTGGCCGTCGGCTTCTTCGGCAGCCGGTACGAGCGGGCGACCCCGGCCGAACGCGACTACATGCGCGCCATGGCCATGCTCGGCGACGAGGGCGACAGCCCGGTGGCGACGTCGGCGGTCGCCGAGGAGCTGGGCCGCAAGCCCTCCAGCCTGTCCCCGGCCCGCGACGGCCTGATCAAGAAGGGGCTCATCTACAGCGCCGAACGCGGCCTGGTCGCCTTCACCGTGCCGCACTTCGGCAAGTTCCTGCGCTCCCAGCCCGCCTGACGGGGCGTCCTACCGTTCTCTAAGGCTTTCTAGCGTCCACCGCAGAAAGCCTTAGAGAAGCCGATCGGCTTGGTCTCGCCCGCCCGCCAGCGCCGCGAGGCGGCGGGCGAGCCGGGCGGCGGCCTCCCGCAGCTCCGGAGGGTCCAGCACCTCCGCCTCGAAGCCCAGCAGGGCCACGTGCACGGCGAGCCGCTCCAGGTCGTCGCCGCCGACCACGAGGACGCACCGGCCGTCGCGGTCGTCGTCGACGCGTCCCACCTGGGGCGGCACCAGCTCCCGCACCCGGTCCGCCGGGGCGTGCACCCGTATCCGGGCCAGATGCCGGTACGGCGCCTCGGCCACCGACCGCTGCACGTAGGCGACCGGGTCCGGATGCTCCCGCCTCCGGAAACGCCACGTCGTGGGCGCCACCTCGCGCATCCGGTCGAGCCGGAACGTGCGCCAGTCCGCGCGGTCGACGTCCCAGGCCATCAGGTACCAGCGGCGGCTGGTCGCGACCATCCGCACCGGCTCCACCGTGCGCTCGCGCTCCTCGCCGTCCCGGCCGGTGTAGCGGAACCGCACCCGGACGGCGTCCCGGCACGCCCGCGCGAGCGTCACCAGCAGCTCCGCGTCGATCTCGACCCCGGGACCGAGGAGCGTCTCGGTGGCCCCGTGCACCGCCCGCACCTCGGCGCGCAGCCGCGGCGGCATCACCTGGTCCAGCTTCGCCAGCGCCCGCAGCGCCGCCTCGCCCGCGCCCGCGACCGTGCCCCCCGACGCCAGCCGCAGCGACACCGCCGTCGCGATCGCCTCCTCGTCGTCCAGGAGCAGCGGCGGCAGCCGGGTGCCCGCGCCGAGCCGGTAGCCGCCGCCGACGCCCGCCGTCGCGTGCACGGGGTACCCGAGCGCGCGCAGCCGCTCCACGTCGCGGCGCACCGAGCGGTCGGTGACGCCCAGCTCCGCGGCGAGCTCGGCGGCGGTCCAGGACGGCCGGCGCTGCAGCAGCGCCAGCAGCCGCAGCACCCGCTCGGTCGTCCCCTCCGCGCTCACCCGCCCATCGTCCCACGCATCGCGGAAGGTACCTGTCCGCGATAGGCGAGAGGCTGGGGCCATGACCGACCTGAATTGGAACCGCGTCCTCCGCGAGCAGTTCACCTTCCATTGGGCCCGTCAGCTGCGCGACCGCCTCGACGGGCTCACCGACGACGAGTACTTCTGGGAGCCGGTGCCCGGCTGCTGGAGCCTGCGCCCGCGCGGCACCAGCACCGCGCCGATGCAGTCCGGAGCCGGCGACCTGATCATCGAGTTCGCGATGCCGCAGCCCGACCCGGCGCCGTTCACGACGATCGCCTGGCGGCTCGGGCACGTGATCGTCGGCATCCTCGCGATGCGCAACGCCATGCACTTCGGTCGCGCGCCGGTCGACTACGACTCCTTCGAATACGCCCCGACCGCGGCCGAGGCGCTCAAGCAGCTCGACACGGAGCTCGCCGCATGGCTGGCCGGGGTCGAGTCCCTCGGCGACGCCGACTTCGCCCGCCCGTGCGGAGAGGCGGAGGGGCCGTTCGCCGACCGTCCCATGGCGGACCTGGTGCAGCACATCAACCGCGAACTCATCCACCACCTGGCCGAGGTGTGCCTGCTGCGCGACCTCTACCTGCACAGCCGCTCGCAGTCCGTTCGAGAGGGGAGCTGACGTGGCGCGCGACGTCCAGATCACCATCGACTGCGCCGACCCGGCCAAGCTGGCGGCCTTCTGGGCCGAGGCCCTCGGGTACCGGCTGCAGGACCCTCCCGCGGGCTTCGACTCCTGGGACCAGGCGCTGGAGGCCATGGGCGTGCCACTCGAGCGCCGCAACGACGCGTCGGCGCTGGTCGACCCCGAGGGCCGAGGGCCGCGGCTGTTCTTCCAGCGGGTGCCTGAGGGCAAGCAGGTCAAGAACCGCGTGCACCTCGATGTGCGCGCGGCGCCCGGGCTTCAGGGGGAGGCGCGGATGGCGGCCTTGGAGGCGGAGGCCGACCGGCTCGTCTCCCACGGCGCCACCCGGGTCCGGCGCCACGAGCCCGTTCCCCCGCTGGAGGCCGGCCACATCGTGATGGCCGATCCGGAGGGCAACGAGTTCTGCCTTGACTGACCGGCGCCTGCCCGAGGTTCAGGACGGCGCTTCGATCAGGGCGCGAATGGCGTCGCGGTCATAGGGCAGCCCGACCTGTTCGAAGGCCATGTGAGCGCCGAAGTACTCCGATCCCCAGAGGTCCTCGTTCTCGACCAGCGCGCGCAGGTAGGTGCGCTGCGCGTCGGTGAGGCCGGTGGGAGGTGTCGGCGGGTCGCCGGGGTCGGGGAAGGCGGCGGCGAGCAGGCGCCCCCAGTCCCAGCGGTAACAGGCGTCATTGGTCATCTGGGCGATGGCGACGGCCGTGGGCAGGAGCTGCTCGAAGTCGGTGGCGCGGTGCAGCACCGCGTCCACCAGGGTGAATCGCACGTGCGCGGGGAACTGCGGAGGTCGGTGGGTGAACCACGCGTCGGCCTCTGCGGGACGGCGCAGCGCGGTCAGCAGCTCTTCGAAGGCGGCCGGGTCGCGGGCCAGCGCGGGGGCGAGGGCGGCACAGGCGCGCACCGCGGGATCCGGGTCGGCGAGGAACTCGCGCGGCGCCGCTCCAAGGTCTCCCAGCGAGAGGACGAGTGCGGCGCGCTCGTCCCGGTGAGGGGCGCGCCGCGCGACGTGCTCGACCTTCGCGGCAACCGCGTCGCGGCGGTGTTCCAGACCGGGCAGGGCCGACAGCCATGCCGCCGCGTTGGCCGCGCCGGCCCGCACCCGCGGGTCCTCGTCGTCGAGGGCGGCCTCGACCGGCGGCAGCAGCGCCGGGGCCGTCGACCGGATCTCCAGCACCACCCGCGCGATGACCGCGTCCCACGCGGCGGTGGCGGCCTTCCGATCGACTTCTTGGCCCTCTTCCTCGTCGTCGCCCTCTTCGGCCGCGGGGTTCTCGTCCCCGAGGAGGGATTTGTAGGTCTTCTGGATCAACTTCTCGGGGACGCCGGGCGGGCGGGCCATCGCGTTGAGCTTTTCATCGTCGATATCGGGGTGGCCCGCCGTCGCGACGCTGTCGAGAAAGTCCAGCAAGGCGGCCCGCAGCGGTCTCCCGTCCTCGTCGATCGGTTCGGCGGTCGCCGGGTCCGCCAGCAGCCCGGCCACCACCAGCGCCGCGGGGACCGTCGCCGTCCAGGGCGTCCCCTGGTGGATCACCGCGAACTCCAGGTGCTCGAGCGCCTCGCTCCGTGCGGCGGCGTCTCCGTCGGTCAAGGCCCGCAGGTGATCCGGCGTGTCCACCGCCGCGCCGTAGGCGTGGAACACACGCGTCCAGTCGACGTCGGCGACGGCCTCCCAGCCGATGGTCATCTCCGGTCGCGCTCCCCCGATCAGGATCAACAGGTCCGTGCGGAACCAGGGAGCGTATCGGAAGCATGATCGGTTTCGGTGTGCGCTTCTCGGCTTGGTCCGGCCTCACCGCCGAACGCGTCACCGGGTCCGGGCATGGCGGGGGAGGGCTTCAGCGGCTGGGCGGCGTGCGGCTCGTCCCCCGGTCACCTCTTTCTAAGGCTCTCTAGTGTTCGCCGCAGAATGCCTTAGAGAAGGCGATCGAGCGCCGTGGCATGCGCGGCGTTCGGTCTGTCGGCCGATTCGGCCGCGGACTAGAATCATTTTCTAGAGCGGTCATCGGGGAACGCGGGACGCCCCGCCGGTGGTCGCACGCCGAGCCGGTTGAAGAGCGAGCGAACGGAGCGCCGAGTGAAGGACTTCAGCGCGGCCACGGCGGTGCGGCCGCGGAACGAGGCGGACGGGGAGTTCGACGCCGAGCTGGACGCGCAGTGGAGCGTCGGCGGCAAGCTGCACGGCGGATACGTGCTGGCGATCATGGCCCGGGCCGCCGCCCGCGTCTGCACCCCCGAGCATCCGCACCCGACCGCCGTGAGCGCCGCGTTCGTGGCGCCGCCCGAGCCGGGCCCGGTCGCGATCCGCGTCGAGACGCTGCGGGAAGGACGCACCGTCTCCCAGCTGCGCGTGCGGATGACGCAGGACGACCGGCCGATGGTCGAGGCGCTGATCTCCCAGGGACGGCTGGACGACGCCGACCCGTGGTGGTCGGGCCCCGCGCCCGTCGAACTCCCCGACCGGCAGGACTGCGTCCGCGTGCCGAAGGAGGCGCCGGGGGCGGGCTTCACCGTGTCGTTGATGGACGTCGTCGAGGAGCACCTCGACCCCGACGTGCTGGGATTCGCGTCGGGAACGCCGTCCCGCCGGGGGCTGGTCCAGGGCTGGCAGCGGCTGGCCGACGGCTCCGACTGGGACCCCCTCAGCCTGCTCGTGGCGCTGGACATGGTGCCGCCGGCCTCGTTCGACCTGGGGCTGTCGGGGTGGGCGCCCACCATCCAGCTCACCGCCTACATCCGGCGTCTGCCCGCCCCGGGCCCCGTCCGGGTGCGCATGCAGGCGACCGACGTCGGCGGCCAACGCATGAACGAGGTCGTCGACGTGTGGGACGGCAAGGGCCGACTCGTGGCGCAGGGCACGCAGCTCGCCGCGGTGCGCACCCCCGACGCGTCCTGATCCTCGGGTTCTCTACACGGTTCTAGGGCCGACGCTAGAAAGCCCTCGAACACGCCAGAGCCGCGTCGGCGGGCTCGGCCTCCTTCGGGGCCGTCCGCGCCGACTCGACCTCGACCAGCGCCGACCGGACGGTGCGGTCCCGCGCGCCCGTGGAGACGGCGAACACGGCCTCCATCTCCCGGCCGTCCAGACGGGCCGGGAAGACCAGGAACCGCCAGCAGCCCTCCCGCCAGACGTCCAGCGGCGCCGCGCTGACGATGGCGTTCTCCCGACGCAGCCAGGCCTCGCTGCGGCGCAGCGTCCGCAGCGTCTCCTCCAGCGGAACGCGGCGGCGCTCGCACGGCGTCTCCGCGGGGGAGCGCAGCCGCAGCCGCTCCAGCAGCGCCGGCAGCTCGGGGGACAGCGCGGCGAACAGCGTCAGCTCCGCCGCGAGCACCAGGCCCGCGGGCGCGGCGATGCCGCGCAGCACGTCCAGGCCGGCCTGCGGGGCGTCCAGGGCGACGACGGCGGCGAGGGTGCACAGGCCCGCCCGCAGCACGCCGCGCCGCCCCACGGGCTCGCCGCTCAGGCCGCCGAAACAGCCGCAGCCCCGCTCGTCGCCGCGTGCGCGCAGCTCGGCGACCACCCAGGTGGCGGCGCCGAACGTCACCACGGCGGCCAGCCGGACCGCCGGATGCGGGGACAGCAGCAGGGCCAGCCCGAGGCCGCCCTCGAAGACCCCGAGCCCGAGGGCGGCCTGGCGGTTGTTCCGCGGCCAGAGCGTCCGGCTCGCCCGGTCGTCGGGTGCGGCGGCCACCGCGACGCCGCCGGAGCGGCCGGACGCGGCGGACGCCGGCCGCACGGTCAGCTTCGCCAGGCTCGCCGTCAGCAGCACCAGCGTGAGCAGCAGCACCTGCGTGTTCTCGACGACGTGCACCATCGTTCACCCCTCCACGCCGGGCGCGGCGGCGCCGCGGACCGGTGCGGACGCGTGGCGCACGGTCGCGTTGAAGCACCCGGCCTCCAGGTCGCCGCCGAGCCCGACGAAACCGACCGGCGCGAGCTCGACGAGGCGTCCGCGCGGCGACGGGCCGCAGATCACGCAGCGGTCGCAGTACCGGGCCGCGACGCACCCGCACTCGGTCACGGCGAAGGTGGCGACGCGGCGGGTGCAGTCGTTGCGGACGGTCAGCTCGCTGCCCAGCGAGACGTACGGCAGCGGCGTGCATCCGCCCACCGTTTCCGGGCAGCCGCCCGCGTCGCCCTCCGGGTCGACGGCGGGGTAGGCGAGCCCGGCGTCCGCCGACTCCCCCGCGCCGAACCAGGTCGCCGTTCCGTGCAGCTCGTCCGGCACGGGCGCGGACGCCTCGGGGACGGGCGGCCGGTCGGCCCGGTGGGCGGGCTGCGCGCTGCCCGGGGAGAACGCGTGCGGGCCTCCGGGGAGCGGACGCACAGGACGTCGATCAGGTGGCCGGGCTCCAGCCGGGGATGGCGCACCAGCACCCGGCCGAGGACGTGCGGCGGGATCACCACATGGGCCCGGCCGCGATGCGGGCCCATGTCCACCTCCACGGCGTCCCGGCGGCACGTCAGGATCGTTCCGGTCACCCGGAGGATGTCGACCCAGATCCGGTCGGCGCCGAGGCCGTCGGCCGCCGGCCGGACGACGGCGTGGCGGCCCGGCCGCAGCGCCTCGGGGTCCTCGCGTCCGGCGCGCCGCACCGAGGTCGCCGGCGTCATCGGCACGCGCACCTCGCCGCCGTCCGCGTCCAGCACGAGCAGGTGCGGGCTGGCGTCCAGGACGGTGCCGGCCACGGCGCGCAGCGGACCGCCGCCGGACGGTGCGGCGACCTCGCCTGGGGACGCGCCCAGCACGGCGTCGCGGTGGCGGCGGCGCCGGGCGGCACGGCGGTGGGACGGGGACATGCGGCACTCCGACAACGATCGTGGGCGACGGCCGTCGCGGTACGGAACGGCGAGTCAAGCGTCACGCACCGCGATCCGACTGTCGACGGATTTGTCACGACACGTCGCTGAGGGGTTGTGATTTGTCACTCTGGAGGGGAGAATCACACCCCAGGTTGACCCGAATATGCCGTTTTTGTGGGACCGGAATTACGATCTTCGTGCGATCGTCGAGAGCATCGGGGGTTTCCCCGATCAAGATCCCTCAATGGTACGGCTCGGCTGACACCCTCCAACCCCTGGTTCGGTGGCGATGTGAACGCAACGCGGCACGAGGAGTTCCGCGAATACGTCGCGGCGCGCGGGCCCGTCCTGCTGCGCATGGCGATGCAGCTGACCGGCGAACGCGCCGAGGCCGAGGACCTGCTGCAGGCCGCGTTGGCCAAGACGTACCTGGCCTGGGACCGCATCAACGACCGGTCCGCCGTCGACGGCTACGTGCGCCGCGCCATGGTCAACACGCAGATCTCCTGGTGGCGGCGCCGCAAGCTGGAGGTCTACCCGACCGACGAGCTGCCCGACCGGCCCGTGGACGACCACAGCCAGCGCAGCGAGCTGCACGACGCCCTGGGGCGCGCCCTGGAGCGCCTGCCCGCCCGCCAGCGCCTGGCGGTCATGCTCCGCTACTACGAGGACATGTCCGAGAACGAGATCGCCGAAGTGCTCGGCGTCAGCGTTGGAACGGTCAAGAGCACCGTTTCCCGCGCCATGGCCAAGCTCCGCGACGACGCGGGCCTCGGCGACCAGTTCCCCGGCATTCCCTCGTCCGACTATTGACGATCTTTACAGTGCGATCCGCGTCCCGGAAAACCGGACGTGCCGCGTTCCCGGCCGCCGCAAAGGCGCACAAAGCTCAGAAATCACATCTCCCTCACAAGAACCAGAGCGCCGGCGGGACCGCACCGCGCCCCGCTCGTCTCTCGCCGTCCGTGCCGCGCCGAGGGAGGGGGCCGCAGCGGACTCGGCGAACCGACGCCCCCGTCCGAGACGCCCGCGCCAGCTCCAGTCGTGCTCGGCAGCGACGGCCAGGAGAACCGAGCCGTCCGCCGGGCTCCCCCACGCCGTCTCCCTCACCTGACGACGACGTGCCCGCCGAGCCGCTGCCCGCCACCGGCGCCGCCTGCGGGATCGACCTGGGCGTCGCCTCCCTGGTCACCACCAGCGACGGCGGCCGTGTCGCCAACCCCCGCTACAGGAACGCGATCGCCGACCGTCTGGCGGACGCCCAGCGCGACCTGGCCCGCAAAAGGCGCGGCTCGGCGCGGCGGCGCAAGGCGGCCGCCCGCGTCGCCGCGCCGCATGCCAAGGTCCGACGCCGGCGCCTCGACCACGCGGGTTGAGGCTGGGCGGCGGGCGCGATCCCCGTCGCCGCATCCAGGGGGGCGGGCAACGCCGCCGGGACGTCCCGCCGCAGCCGGTCTCGGCGGCCCGCGGACGCCGCCCCGACCTCCGGTGCACGAAAGAGGAATTCGTGACAAGTGGTGACAATCACATCGGCACGCAAGAGAATCCGGTTCGAAGGCCGTCGAGCTGGAGGTGTGCCGTGTGGAGCACCATGCAGGACTTCCCGTTGACCATCGCGTCGATCATGCGTCACGGCACCGGCGTCTACGGTGACACGTCCGTGGCGACCTGGACGGGGGACGGGACGCGGCGCAGGACCTACGCCGAAGTCGGGGAACGGGCCGCGCGGCTGGCCAACGCGCTGCGCGGGCTCGGCGTTGACGGCGACCAGCGGGTCGCGACGTTCATGTGGAACAACACCGAGCATCTGGAGGCGTACCTGGCGGTGCCGTCCATGGGCGCCGTGCTGCACACGCTCAACATCCGGCTCTTCCCCGACCAGCTCGCCTACATCGCCGACCACGCCGAGGACCACGTCGTGATCGTCGACGGGTCGCTCGTGCCGCTGCTGGCGCCGGTGCTGCCGCGGATGAAGACCGTCAAGCACGTCGTGGTCGTGGGCGAGGCCGACACGGCGCCCCTGGCGGACGCCGGCAAGGACCTGCACGCGTACGAGGACCTGCTGGCCGCCGCCGACCCCGCGTTCGACTGGCCGGAGATCGACGAACGCTCGGCGGCCGCCATGTGCTACACCAGCGGCACCACCGGCAACCCCAAGGGCGTCGTCTACTCGCACCGTTCGGCGTACCTGCACTCGATGGCGGTCTGCACGGCCAACGCGATCGGCCTGAGCGCGGACGACCGGGTGCTGCCGGTCGTGCCGATGTTCCACGCCAACGCGTGGGGGCTGCCCTACGCGGCGCTCATGGCGGGCTCGGCCCTGATCATGCCGGACCGGTTCCTGCAGGCCGAACCGCTCGTCCGGATCATCGAGACGGAGCGTCCCACGGTCGCGGGCGCGGTCCCGACGATCTGGAACGACGTGCTGCGGCACGCGCGCGAGAACGGCGGCGACCTCGGGTCGCTGCGGCTGGTGCCGTGCGGCGGCTCGGCGGTGCCCGAAGCGCTGATGCGCGGCTACGACGAGGTCGGCGTGCGGATCGTCCAGGCGTGGGGGATGACCGAGACGTCCCCGGTGGCGACGGTCGCGCACCCGCCCGTCACGGCCGAGGGCGACGAGGCGTGGCGTTACCGCCTCACGCAGGGCCGCATCCTGGCCGGGCTGGAAGTCCGCATCGTCGGCGACGGCGACGTGGTGCTGCCGAACGACGGCACGTCGGTCGGCGAGGTGGAGATCCGCGGACCGTGGGTCACCGGCGCCTACTACCGCGACGAGGACCCGGGCCGCTTCCACGACGGCTGGCTGCGCACCGGCGACGTCGGCACCTTCTCCAAGGACGGCTACCTGGTGCTGACCGACCGCGCCAAGGACGTGATCAAGTCGGGCGGGGAGTGGATCTCCTCGGTGGAGCTGGAGAACCGGCTCATGGCCCATCCCGACGTCGTGGAGGCCGCCGTGGTGGGCGTGCCCGACGACCGCTGGCAGGAGCGGCCGCTGGCCTCGGTGGTCCTCCGCGAGGGCGCCGCGGTCACCGCCCAGGAGCTCCGAGAGTTCTTGGCGGGGAGCGTCCCCCGCTGGCAGCTTCCGGAGCGGTGGACGTTCATCGCCGAGGTCCCCAAGACCTCCGTCGGCAAGTTCGACAAGAAGGTGCTGCGAAGGCGCTACGCCGAGGGCGAACTCGACGTCGTGCGCGCCGACTGACACTCGTCTCGACAGTCGCCTTGACGGTGTCTGACCGGTTTCGCGGCGTGGATACCGTGCGGTATTCGAATACCGCGGGTTCCACGGTTCTCACCTCTGGGTCATCCTTCTGCCCATTTCGCGGGATCATGTGGTGCAGATGGGGCGGTGGGGTGTATTCAGAGTGGGCCGATTGTCCAGATGGCTCCGCTGGGGCCGGACTCCCATGCGGATGCGGGGAGCGCTCATGCCCAGATGGTCCTCGTTCGACGGCGCCGCCGACCGCACGTTGGTGCAGGGCATTAACAGCGGCGACGGGACCTCCCTGGCCGCGCTCTACGATGCGTACTCCGAGCGCCTTTACGATTACTGCGTGTCGATGACGGGCGAATATAAAACGGCCGTCGACATTGTGCACGACACGTTCATCGACGCCTGGCGCCGCGCGCCGCGCATGCGCGACCACACGCGGCTGCGCGCCTGGCTGTACGGGGCGGCGCGACGCCGCTGCCTGCAGCGTGGACGCACCCGGAACCTGCACTGGGAGCAGGACGCCGATTTCGCCGACCTCCTCCGGGGCGGCGGCGCCTCCCGCGACGCGGACCCGCGCGCCGACGGGACCGCCGCGGCGGACGCCGCCGCGCCGCCGGACGAGGCCGCGCCGGACGCCGCCGAGCTGTCCGAGCTGCTCGAACGCTCGCTGGCCCGCCTGGACCCGTACGACCAGGAGATGCTCCTGCTCAGCGTGCGGCACGGCCTCGACTCCGCCGAGATCGGCGCCGCGATGGGGCTGTCGGCGCGGCGCGCCGCCGCGCGGACCGCGCGGGCGCACGCCCGCCTGCGCACCGCCTACGAGGACGAGCAGGCCATGCTGGCGCGCCGCTGCCCGGCCGCCCACCACCAGTCCGACGCCGCCGAGGACACCGGACCGCCCCACCGCGCCCGCGCCGCCGCGACCGAACGGCGGAGCGGGCGGTCGCGGCGCCCCGCCGGCGTCCTCACCGCGCGGCGTCCTCACCGCGCCGCGGACGCCGCCGCGTCCGGCGTCTCCGTGACGCCCGCTCCCGACGCCCCGCCGGGCGATCGGAACCTCAGCGGCGACGACGAGCGGCAGCACGACGACTGCCCGAGGTGCCGGAGCCGCCGCCGGGTGAAGGCCGCGGCGCTGCTCGTCCACGCGCCGTCCCCGGTGCTGCCCGCGGCGCTGCGGCACCGCATCATGCACACCGCCACCGACCCCGAACTGGCCGGGTACCGGACCGACATCGCCGCGCGCGGCGGCCCCCTGACCCCCGACGGCATGCCCAACCAGCCCGACGTGCCGTCGCCGTACACCCGCCGGTGGCTGTTCTCGGGGGGCGGCATGGCGGGCGCCCTGGTCGCCGCGCTGGTGGCGGCCCTGCTGATCGGCCCCGGGCTGCCCCCGTCCACGATCTCCTGGCCGCCGTTCCGGACCCACCCGCAGCCCGCCGTCACGCCCGACCGGCCGACGCATCGGCCGGACGGCAACGGCGGCACCGACGCGCGCCCGCCGCTCGCTCAGGCGCCCGGCGGCCCGGGCGTCCCGCCCGGGGTGTCGCCCCGGCCGGGCGGAGACCGCCCGACGCCGTCGCCGTCGTCGCCGGTGTCGCCGTCGCCGAGCCCGCCGACGACGCCGCCCGTGCCCCCGTCCCGGCCCGGCGTGCCGACCGTGGTGCCCGCCAAGGTGGAGCTGTACGGCACCAAGACCGCCCAGGTGCGGCTGACCGCCGAGAACGGTCCCATGGTGTGGAGCTCGAGCGCGTCCACCGACAAGATCACCGTCTCCCCCGCCAACGGCACCCTCCAGGACGGCGACTCGGTCGACGTGACGATCACCCTCCACACCTCGTTCCTGAACCCGCCGGGCGAAGGCTCCGTCGTCTTCTCCGCCGACAAGGGCACCAGCAGCCAGCTGAGCGTCGTCTGGGGCTTCTACTTCATCTGACGGCCCGGACCACGTCCGCCCGACGCCGCACGCGGCGGCCGCGATCCGCCGTCCCACCGCGTCGACCTGTCCTGCCCGCCGCGCTCCGGACCCAAGCCCGTGCCGTCCCGCCCGCCACGGCCGCCGAAACCTTGCGGCAGGAGGGACGCCACGCAGTCATGCGCGCCGTGAGCAGCCGCTTGCGGCGATGTCCAAGGCCGCCCGCCAAACAGTTCGCACAGCCCCACGTCCAGACCCGAAACGCTCCCGCGTTCCACGCGCGAGCGGCCTGACCGCGCCGACCATGCGCGGACGCTGAGAGCCCGGCTCACATCCTCCCCGCATGCCGCCGATCCCGACGCCGTTCTCAGCGCCGCACAACGCCGAATGAGGCGGTATGAAAGAGTTGGTGGCCTTGGTGTCTCCGTCGAAGGATCATCCGAGGTGGGCAAGGAACTGCGCGTCACACGCCGCAACGCACGCTTCCAGCAGTGGCAGGCCCTGCTGACGAACCGCACCAAGCGGCAGCGGGCGGGCGAGTTCATCGTGCAGGGCGTCCGTCCCATCACCCTCGCCGTCGAGCACGGGTGGACGATCCGCGCCCTGATCTACGACGACGCGCGCGAGCTGTCGACGTGGGCGACGGGCATTCTCGACCGCGCGCCCGAGGCGCAGCGCGTCGCCATGGCCCCCGACCTGCTCGCCGAGCTCGGCGGCAAGTCCGAGGACGTGCCCGAGCTGCTGGCCGTGGTCGCCCTCCCGCCGGACGACCTGACCCGCATCGCGCCGACCCCGTCCTTCCTCGCGGTCGCGTTCGACCGGCCGACCAGCCCCGGCAACATCGGCACGCTCATCCGCTCGGCCGACGCGTTCGGCGCCCACGGCGTGATCATCAACGGGCACGCGGCCGACCCCTACGACCCCAAGGCCGTCCGGGCGTCCACAGGATCGCTGTTCGCGGTGCCGACCGTCCGGGCCCGTTCCCACCGCGAGGTCATGCGCCGGGTGGACGAGCTGCGCGCGGACGGCCTGCCGATCACCGTCGTCGGCACCGACGAGAAGGGCGAGGTCGACATCACCGAGCAGGACCTCACGGGCCCCGTCCTGCTGGTGGTCGGCAACGAGACCGGCGGGCTGAGCGCCGGCTGGCGCGAGTCCTGCGACGTGATGGTCCGCATTCCGATCACCGGCTCGGCCAGCTCCCTCAACGCCGCGTCCGCCGCCACCGTCGCCCTCTACGAAACCGCCCGCCAACGCGCCTGACCGCGCACCCACGGCCGACACCGCTTGCGCGCCGTTGGTCAGCCCGGCCGCACCACCAGCGTGCCCAGCGCATCTCATGCCGCGCTTCGCCGCTCCTGTTCCTCGCGGCCGGACTGCTCGGCGGCGGCGACCTCGGCGCGGGGTGTCGAGGAACTCCTCGGTGGGCTCGTCGTCGAGCAGGTAGGCCATGTTCAGCACGGGCATACCGGTGTGGCCGGACAGCCGCTGGTCCCGCGGGGTGCCGGCGTGAGGCGCGCGCGTACCGGGTGAGCCGTTCGTGCACCGACTGGGCGTAGTCGCTGATGCGGCGGTGACAAGCGTGAGGTGCTCTTCAAAAGCGAAGCAGACCTGCGCACGGAGCTGGCGCAGGCGGTCGCGAGGCCCGAAGAGATGGCGGGCTCTGGAGGAGAACGGCCCGTTCTTCGAACCCAGTGGAAGGTCATCGCGGCCACCCCAGCACATGCGCGAAACGCGAACTGGCGAGGACGTGGCCGACGTGCTTCAGGCAACGGGTTGGCCGCCCTGGCCGCACGATCCGACGAGCACGCGCCTCACGCCTGGGGCCGACGAGGCCCGGACGCGAATCTCCTCTCCGTCAAGCTCTCGACGATCTACGCGCTCGCCACGGCCGGGAGCCGTGACCGCTGGAGCGCGCCTCGAACCCATCGGCACAAGCCACGTACAAGAACTGCGGCCGCTCCCCGAGCGCAACGAAAACGCCTCCGTTGAGAGCGTTCACCCTCGACGGAGGCGCTGTAACCGCGGAGGATCGGGGATTTGAACCCCGGATGGGCGGAAAGCCCAAACCGCATTAGCAGTGCGGCGCCATAGACCGGACTAGGCGAATCCTCCAAGCAAGGCACAGGCTACCGGTTGGCGAACCAACCGGCAAAGGGCCTGGGCCAAGCACCAGCATAGCCGCATCCGAGCGGTGCGTCGGCGCCCGTCCCCCACCGTCCGACGGGAGACGGGCGCATCCGCTCAGAGCCGGAAGCCGATGTTGGCGAACCCGCACGCCTTGCCGAGGTCCTGCGCGTTCTTCATCATCGCGCTGGTGTCCGGCCGGGTGGTGGAGGACAGGTTGCCGGAGCTGAGGTTGCGCAGCATGGTCGCCGTGTTCTCCAGGTCCCCGGCGAACCGGGTCGCGGCCGACTCCACGTCGCCGCCGGCCTTCTGCCCCTCGGCCCGGATCTTCGCCGCGGCGTCGGACCACTTCTGGGCGGTCTCCGCGCCCCCCGTCGTGAGCGCCGCCGACCCGCCGGCGGTCAGCGACCGCAGTTCGCTCTCGATGTTGTCGCAGGCGGCCTTCTTCTCCCCGCCGATCAGGCCGCAGGCGGTGGTGGAGAGCAGCGCGCCGCCGACGACCAGGACGCCGGCGAGCTTGGCGGCTGACATGCGCATGAGAAGTACTCCTTTGAGAGGGGGTTGACCCGCGGGCCCCCGTGACCGCGCGGGCCTCTGTGTCTCGGCTCCCTCTTTGGCGCACCGCCCGTCCGCACGGTTCCACGCCCCCGAAGCCCTGACTCCGGGAATCGATTCGCGGACCGCCCCCATCAACCGGTACAGTTATCTCCGGCCGGCAGCCGTAGCTCAATGGATAGAGCATCTGACTACGGATCAGAAGGTTGGGGGTTCGAATCCCTCCGGCTGCGCCACAGGTCAGAGGCCCCTTGCGATCACCGCAAGGGGCCTTTGCGTTGACGGCTTCACTCCCAGCGGGGGCGCCTGTGCGGCCTCATCCGGCCAGGTGTGCGGCCGCTTGCGGCCACAACGCTCCGGCCGCAAGCAGTGATCAAGGCTCTTGTCGTGACCTTGTGAAGGACACGGTGGGATGTTCGCCGGGAGGCGCCGAGCAGGTCGGCCCCGGCTCCCGGCGCGCGTTTCACGATCACCGGCTCCCAGCCGCCCTGGCGCAGGCGGACCGTGGTGCGAGCCCGCGGTCCGATGACCCCGCCGCGCAGCAGCCGGTGCCCGGTGACCTCGGCGCGGAGGCGCGGGAGCTGCCTGCGGACGTGGCCGAGCGGGCGGCGTCGTCGCACGTGGCGCAGAGGGCGGTGACGAGGTTGTAGAGGCGTTCCGGTTTCAATATTGCGGGTAACCGATGGGATCTGCTCGGTCCTGCTTGATGGACGAACACGTCTTCGGTGAGGCTCCCACTCCGGACGGGCGGGGGCGGGCAGGGAAGATGCGGGAGAAGCGCGGCTACGCCGCTTCAGTAGGGAGAGTGATCAAGCACAGGCCCTCGTGCTCGGCGATGTCCTCGGTGCTGAGGGGACGGTGGCTGAGGCGCCGACCGTGAGTCAGGAGCCATCGGTGGGGCGGCGCCGTTCGCTTCGCCGGTGCGGTGACGATTCCTCCTCGTGGCGACGTCATCGTTGCGGGAGAGCATGATCACGTCGCTCAGCCTGTTTCTCGATGCGTCGGCTTCAGTGTCGCGGTTCCATCCACTCGGTCAGCTCTTGCGGCGTGACCGTCTGCCGAGTGCACGCTTCTTGATCTCTCCGGGGCGCGATCCGCGTCTCGGCGGTGGGCTCGTGTGCCTGTTGCCGGCAGCGTGCCTGCGGTGTGGGGCGATCGCTGGTGCGCGGCGGGGTTACGGCGTGGTGGTCGGCTGTTGATCGTCGAGGGGGATCGGTGCCCTGCCCGCGACGGTGTCGAGCAGGTGGGTGAGCAGGCGGCGGTCGTCCTCCTGCAGGCGCTCGGTGGAGGGCGCGAGCGCCACGCGGACCTCTTCTAGGAGCCGTTCAGCGAGTTCGCGGCCCTGCTCCGTGAGGGACACGTCGACCACCCTGCGGTCCTCCGGTGACCTGCCGCGCGCCACGAGGCCGCGACGTTCGGCGCGTTCGACCAGGCCGGACAGCGTGGACTTGTCGAGCCCCAGGAGCGCCGCAAGGTCTGTCATGCGCGCCCGGCGGTCGCGCAGGAAGCCGAGCAGCCGCAGCTGTGTGAGGGACAAGTCGTGCTCCGCGGCGACGCGGGTGAGCACGGTCGTCACTCGGAAGGACATACGGACGAGGGCGTCCTCGAGCGTGCCGTCGTCGGGACTCATGCGGCGATCCTACTTGACATGGTTTGCAGTACCAACCATCCTGTGGGTTGTTGGTAATACAAACTAATCGGAAGGAGCCATCATGCGCGCAGCCGTGTTCACCGCCTTCGACGCCCCGCCGCAGTACGGCGAGTACGCCGACCCGATCCCCCAGGGAGGGGACGGGATGGTCGTGGACGTCCTCGCGGCCCCTCTGCACCGCTTGACCAAGGGCCGGGCCAGCGGCCGGCACTACAGCAGCAGCGGCACGCTCCCGCTCGTCCCCGGCGTCGACGGCGTCGTGCGCGACCCGGAGGGCAACCTCAGGTACGCGGTCGTGGACGACGGCGCCCTGGGCACGTTCGCCGAGAAGACCGTGATCGACCCCAGGCGCAGCGTGCTGCTGCCGGACGGCGTCGACCCCGTGCGCATCGCCGCCGCGATGAACCCGGCCATGTCCTCCTGGCTCGCGCTGCGCCGCCGCATCGAGTTCCGCGAGGGGCAGAGCGTCCTCGTGCTCGGCGCCACGGGCAGCGCCGGACGCATGGCGGTGCAGATCGCCAAGCGGTTCGGCGCCGCACGCGTGATCGCCGCCGGACGCGACGCCTCCCGGCTCGCCGCGCTGCGCGAGCTGGGCGCGGACGAGACGGTGACGTTCGACCAGGCCGACCGCGCCGCCGACGTCGACGTCGTCATCGACTACGTGTGGGGGGAACCGTCCGCGCTCGCGATGACAGCGATGGTCAAGGCCCGTCGCGACCGCGGCGCCCCGCTGGAGTGGGTGCAGATCGGGTCGGTCGCCGGCGAGACGAGTCCGTTCCCCGCGGCGCTGCTGCGCGCGGCCAGGCTGCAGATCTGCGGCAGCGGCATCGGCTCGGTGTCGCCCCTGGACATCCTCGAGGAGCTGCCGGAACTCGCCGCCGCGGTGCACGCCGGCGAGATCGACGTGCAGGCGCGTCCCGTCCCCCTGACCGATGTCACCGAGACGTGGAACGCGGAGACCGACGACCGCATCGTCTACGTCCCGTGAACACCGTCCCCGGTCTCGATACGCACTGAGGAGAGACATGACCGTCAACGACAGCAAGCGCTGCCTCGTCGTCGGCCTCGGCATCAGCGGCATCGCCACCGCGGTCCGCCTGCGCCAGATCGGGTGGGAGCCGGTGATCGTGGAGCGGGCGCCGGGTCGCCGGACGGGCGGCTACTTCATCGTCCTGTTCGGCGCCGGCCGGGCCGCCGCGCGACGGCTCGGCTTCGCCGACGCCATCCCGGACCGGACGGTGCCGGGCGGCAGGACCTACATCGTCAACCGGAACGGCGACCGCAAGCCCGGTCTCAGCTTCGGGGACATCCCCGGGGCCCCGCCGATGATGCTGCGCGGCGACGTCGAGCAGGCCGCGTTCAGCGCGCTCCCCGACGACGTCGAGATCCGCTATGCGACGCGACCCGTCAAGATCGAACAGGACGAGTCCGGCGCGTACGTCACCCTCGAGCACGGCGGCACGACCGCCACCGAGCGGTTCGACCTCGTCGTGGGCGCCGACGGCCTGCGGTCGACGGTGCGGCGGCTCGTGTTCGGCCCGGACGGGGCGCACCTCCACCGGCTCGGCTTCATGATCGCGGCGCTGGCGCTGCCGCGTCCGCTCGACGGCGTGTCGCCGCGCGACGGCATCAGCCTGTTCGAGCCGGGCCGCGCGATGTGGCTCTTCTCGTTCGCCGACCGGCCCCAGAGCCTGCTGTTCTCTTACCGGGTGGACGACGTCGACGAGCAGTTCACGGGGCGGCCCGCGGAGCGGGTCCGCGCCGCGTTCGGGCCGGAGCCGACGGGGCCGCTGCTCGGACAGGCGCTGGAGGCCCTCGACCTCGCCGACGAGTTCCTGTTCGACACCGTGGAGCAGGTGCGGATGGACTCCTGGTCCCGCGGGCGGGTCGTCCTCGTCGGGGACTCAGCATGGTGCGCCACCCTCTACAGCGGCATGGGCGCCTCCGCCGGGCTCGCCGGAGCCGACCTGCTCGGCAGCATGCTCCAGCGCCACCCCGACGACATCCCCCGGGCACTGCGTTTCTGGGAGGCGCAGTTGCGCCCGCACATCACCGCCTACCAGGAGTCGGGTGTCGAAAGACGCACGTTCTTCACACCCGACAACCACCTGCAGATCGCGGCCCGTTCGATGATCGCCCGCGGGGTCCGGCTCCCGGTGATCGGCAGCGCCCTGAACTTCACGCAGAACCGCGCCAAGATCACCAAGGAGCGGGAGCTCGACATCGCCGCGGCCGCCTGAACGCTTGTCGGGAAGGGGCCCGCTGGAAGGGGGAGGACTGCGCGGGCCCCTCGCACGGCCGCCCGGCCCCGAGCCGGGCGGCCGTCGCGCGCTCTGCGGCTGCGGGACGACCGGGACCGTGGCCGCGATGGACAGTTCCGACTGATCGTGGCCTGGGCGGAGAGTTTGTCGCGGCTCGGTCGCCGCGCGCCTGCGCGCCCGGTCGCGCGGACGTGCCGACTGCGGCGATCGGTTGGATGACTAGCCTGGTGGGTGTCTCGCCCGCGCCGTCTGCATGACGTCCTTCCAGTCTCAGGGGCTCGGTTCAGGCCGGGCGGTACGCGGAAGACGAGGACGGACGCCGTGACGACGAGGACGAAGACGAGGACAAGGTTGTCCACCGTGAAGGGCCTGCTGCCGTGAGGGCACCGCTGTATCAGCTGAAGGCGGAGTTCTTCAAGACGCTGGGGCATCCGGCCAGGATCCGGGTGCTGGAACTGCTCAGCGAGCGCGACCACGCGGTCTCGGAGATGCTGCCCGAGGTCGGCATCGAGCCCGCGCACCTGTCCCAGCAGCTCGCGGTCCTGCGGCGGGCGGGGCTCGTGGTCTCGCGCAAGGAGGGCTCGTCGGTCATCTATTCGCTGACCAGCCCGCACGTCGCCGAGCTGCTGAGCGTGGCGCGCGCCATCCTGACCGGGGTCCTGTCGGGGCAGGCGGAGCTGCTGGACGATCTGCGCGCGGCCGGCGAACCCGCGGAGGCGACTCGCAAAGACCGCTGACGGCCCGCGAGCACTGGCGGCGGCCCGCGCCCGCAGCTCCTTTTGACGTCCTTCCGCCATGGTCGGGGCGTCGTCGCTGAACCTGCGCGGGCGACCAAGCCGCGCGAGTGAGCGAGCGAGCATCCGTCCCAGGCCCGGCTGGCGAGTTTGCGGAGGCGGCTCGTAAACATCGCTGGCGGCCTGTCTCTGTCGGCGCCGCTGCCCTTGGCGGCGGAGGCGGCCTTGCCGCCACGCCCCCGGCCCCCATTCGCAGGAACGCCCCTGCCGCGACACCTCGCCTGGCTGCGGATCGACCTCGGCGTTAAGGCCTTGTGGACGACCAGCCGTGCGAGTGAGCGAGCTTCCGTTCGAGGCGTGTCTTGCGAGCCTGTGGAGGCGGTGCAAGGCTGACTGACGCCATGCACGCCGCCGCCTGCGCTCGGGCGAGGACCGATGACGCGGGCAAGCAACCGGGCGCCCCTCTCAGGTGCGGTTGGTGAGTCCGCCGAGGTAGTCCGCAAGGAGCGCTGACAGTCTGCGAGCACTGGCGGCGGCCCGCGCCGCTCGTTCGCGGCTGTTTCCGCTATGGCCGGGGCGTTGCGGCAAAGGCCCGCGCGGGTGACCAGCCGTGCGAGCGGGAGATTCGCCCTCCCAGGTTCGGCTTGCGAGCCTGCGGCGCCCGCTCGCAGGCCGCGAGCGCTGGCGGCGACGCGCGCCTGCCGCTCGTCTGCCCTTTCGTCACAGCCCAGGCTTCGGCGCCAAGCCTTGCGCGGGCGACCGGCCGCGTGAGTGGTTGAGCTTCCGTCCAGGTGCGCTCAGGCGTCCGCGAGGAGTGCTGGCGGCTCATCACTGAAGTGGGTGGGCCTGTCGGTGGCTTCGTGGGGGCTCGTTCGGGCGCTGGGCTGGTCCTTGGTGTGCTTCGACGTGAGCGTCTGGGTCCTCAGTGACGTCGTGTCCGGTTGGGACCTCAGGAGTTGCTAAAGTTCGCAATTGCGCACAACGCAAGGTGCATGCGGGTGCGGGCCTCCCCCGAAGATCACCACGAGGAACCTGGTGAAAGATCTGCTGCGCAAGATCCGCAAGACCGGTCGGGTCGCGGAGGACCCTCCCGAACGTCCCGCCGAGAGCGCCCCGGACGCCCTTCGCGAGCTGGGTGGGTCCGTGCAGCTGCGGCACGTGGACGCGGGGTCCTGCAACGGCTGCGAGGTGGAGATCGCGTCGGTGTTCGGGCCGGTGTACGACGCGGAGCGGTACGGCGCGCGTCTGGTGGCCTCGCCGCGGCACGCGGACGCGCTGGTGGTGACCGGCCCGGTGACCCGCAACATGGAGATGGCGCTGCGCCGCACCTACGAGGCGGTGCCCGCGCCGAAGGGCGTGATCGCGCTCGGTGACTGCGCCCGCAACTGCGGCGTTTTCGCGGGGGCGTACGGGGTCGTCGGCGCCGTGCGCGACGTGGTGCCGGTCGACGTGGAGGTGCCGGGCTGCCCGCCCGAGCCGGAGGCGATCGTGGCTGCGCTGCGGGGGCTCACCGGGCGATGACGAGCGTGACAGGCGCCGCGCTGTCGGCGTCCCTCGGAGCGAGCGTGCTCGCCGCGTCGGCGGGGGCGGTACTGCCGCGGCGAATCCGTCCGGTCGCGGCGGGGATCGGCACGGCGGCCGCCGGGGCGGCGGCCGTGGTCGCCGGGGTCGCGGCGATGACGGGACGGTCCTGGTCGGCGTGGCTTCCGGAGCTGCTCCCGCTGGCCGGGGTGCGTCTGGCGGTCGACCCGCTCGGCGGCCTGTTCATCGCCGTCACCGGTGCGGTGGCGGTGTGCGCGGCCGTGTACGGGGTCGGCTACGCGCGTCCGGCGGACGGCCACGGCGGGCACGGCCTGGACGGCCGGACGGTGCAGGCGGTTCTGCCTTTGTTCGTGGCGGCGATGCTCCTGGTGCCCGCCGCGGCGAGCGTGAGCACGTTCCTCGTGGCGTGGGAGCTGATGGCGCTGGCCTCGCTGCTGCTGGTGGTGGCCGAGCACCGGCACCGCGAGTCGGTGGGGCAGGCCGGGCTCTGGTACGCGGTGATGACGCACCTGGGCCTGGTGGCGATCCTGGCCGCGCTGGCGGGGCTGGCCGCGGCGGCGCACGGCGAGTCGTTCGATCGAATGCGCGCCGCGGCGGAGGGGATGTCCCCGGCGGTGCGCGGCGCGGTGTTCGTCGCCGCGTTCGCCGGGTTCGCGTCGAAGGCCGGGATCGTTCCGCTGCACGTGTGGCTGCCGCGCGCCCACCCGGAGGCGCCGAGCCACGTGTCGGCGCTGATGAGCGCCGCGATGGTGAACCTGGGCGTGTACGGGATCGTCCGGGTCGGGTTCGACCTGCTGGGCGGCGGGCCGAGGTGGTGGTGGCTGCTGGTGCTGGCGGCCGGGGCCGTGTCGGCGCTGTACGGCATCCTGCAGGCGGCGGTGGCGACCGACCTCAAGCGGCTGCTGGCCTATTCGACGTGCGAGAACATGGGGCTGGTGCTGGTCGGCCTCGGCGCCGGCGGGCTTCTGGTCACCGCCGACGCGCGGCCGCTGGCGGCGCTGGCGCTCACGGCAGCGCTGCTGCACGTGGTCAACCACTCCGCCTTCAAGACGCTGCTGTTCCTGGCGGCCGGGTCGGTGCTGCGCGCCACGGGCCTGCGCGACCTGGACGCGCTGGGCGGGCTGCGCACGCGCATGCCGGTCACGACGGCGATGTTCGCCGTCGGGGCGTTGGCGGCGTCGGCGTTGCCGCTGGGCAACGGCTTCGTCAGCGAGTGGCTGCTGCTGCAGAGCCTGATCGGTTCGCTCGGCGAGGGCGGGACGATCACGGCGGTGACCATGCCGGTGGCGGTAGGGGCGCTGGCCCTGTCGGCGGGTCTCGCGGTCGCCACGTTCGTCAAGGCGTTCGGCACCGGGTTCCTCGCCCGTCCGCGCACGCCGCAGGCGGAGGCGGCGGCGGAGAGCCCGGCGGCGATGGGCGTGGGCATGGGCGCGGCGGCGGCGTGCTGCGTGGCGCTCGCGCTGGTCCCCGCGTTCACCGTGCCCGGCCTGGCCCGGGCCGTCCAGGTGGTGCTGCCCGGCCAGGACGCGGTCGCCGGGCAGGTGACGCTGCGGCTGGCCGCGGCGTCCAGCACCATGTCGCCCCTGCTGATCGCCGTGGGCGTGGCGGTCGCCGCGGCGGCGCTGCTGGCGTTGCTGCGGTTCGCGACGACCTGGCGGGTGCGGCGGCGGGCCCGGCTGTGGGACTGCGGGATGGGGCCGATGACGGCCCGGATGGAGTACACGGCGACCTCGTTCGCCGAACCGCTGCAGCGGGTCTTCGACGACGTGCTGGCGCCGGAGACCGACGTGAACGTGACCCCGCTGGCCGAGTCGGCCTACCTGGTGGACAGCGTGTCGTACCGGGCGCGGGTGGGCGACCGGATCGAAAGCCGCCTGTACCGGCCGTTGATCGCGGCGGCGACGGCGGTCGGCGAGGCGGCGCGGCGGCTGGCCGACGGCAGCGTGCACCGCTACCTCGCCTACGGCTTCTTCACCTTCACCGGAGTGCTGATCGTGCTGGCGGTGACGCGATGAGCGGCTCGACGACCCTGGCCGGGACCGTGGGAGCGGCCGCGCAGGTGGTGCTGGTGGCGGCCGGCTCGCCCCTGCTGGTGGGCGTGATGCGGCAGGTCAGGGCCCGGCTGGAGGGCCGGGCGGGCGCGGGCGTGCTGCAGCCGTGGCGGGACCTGCGCAAGCTGCTGCGCAAGGAGGCGATCACCCCGCACGGCACCGGGCCGGTGTTCCGTGCGGCGCCGCTGGTGCTGGCGGCCACGGCGCTGGTGGCGGCCGGCGTCGTGCCGATCGCCACGACCGAGTCCCCGCTGGACGGCGCGGCGGACCTGTTCGCGGTCACCGCGCTGCTGGCGCTCGGCACGGTGGCGCTCGCGCTGGCCGCGCTGGACACCGCCACCGCGTTCGGCGGCATGGGCGCCAGCCGCGAGATGACCGTGCTGGCGCTGGTCGAGCCCACCATCCT